>JAEEOY010000215.1 GCA_016284515.1 Kiritimatiellia bacterium
CCGACCTTGCGCGGCGCTCGGGTGTTCCGATGACGACGATTTCGCGGTTGGAGCGGACGGGGCTTGCCTCGACCGACACACTCTTCAAGGTGCTGTTTGCCTTGAATCGTCTTGATGCGATTGAGGACATGCTCAAGGAACAGCTGCGGCTTGTCAAGTTTCCCAAGACGCTTGATGGCGATTTCGAGTCCGCGCCAAAGGTCGTTAAGCGCGTCCGCCACAAGGGAGGCTCCAAATGAAGTTGACGGTGAAGCTTGACTTTGGTTGCGGCCGCGAAATAAAAGTCGGCACGTTTTCTGAAATCGGACGCGACACGGCGTTCGAGTTCGCGGGCGAGTTTCTTTCGTCGGGACTAGCCCCTGCGCCGTTTCGTCTCCGTGCAGGTGGCGGACTGAAGATATACGACCGCTCCGGGAACATGGAGACGTTCGGCCTTTTCGACGATTCGCTGCCGGATGGATGGGGACGGCGAATAGTTGACAGGATGTTCATGAAGCGCGAGGGGCGTCTGCCCACTGTAACAGAGCGTCTGATGTGCGTTGGACGGTCAGGCAAGGGGGCGCTTGTCTACGAGCCGGCGGACGAAGCCGCGCAAGCGGCGAATGAAGCGTTCGACCTCGCCGCGCTTGCGGAGGAGGCGATGGCGTTTGACGCGGGCGAGGCGGAGGATGCGCTTCAGCGGCTTCGCAAGGCCGGCGGAAGTTCCGGCGGCGCGAGGCCGAAGGCGTATGTCGGATACAACCCCAAGACAGGCGAGGTATGTGCGGAAAGTCTCGCCCTGCCACCAGGCTTCGAGCATTGGATCGTAAAGTTCAACACGCGGCGGGACGGGCGCGATGCCGGCGAGACGGAATACCGCTATTACGAGGCGGCGCGCGCTGCTGGCGCGGAGATCTCTCCGAGCCGCCTTGTCGAGACGCGTGCCGGCCGTTTCTTCATGACGCGGCGCTTCGACCGCACCGACGGCGGCGGACGCTTCCATTTGGCGAGCGCTGCGGGACTTCTCCATGCCGACTTCAGGATTCCGGGGGACGAATACGCGCTTCTGTTTCGGCTGACGGACGCCTTGACGCACGATAGGTCGGCTAAGCATGAATTGTTTCGCCGAGCTTGCCTAAACGTCGTCGCGCACAACAGGGACGACCATCTGAAGAACTTCTCGTTCCTAATGGATGAGAAGGGGCGCTGGTCGCTTGCGCCGTTCTATGATTTCACGTATGCGGAAGGGCCCAACGGATGGCAAACGCTGTCCGTTTCAGGTGAAGGCGCGAACCCGGGCGTTGACGATCTTCGTCGTCTTGCCAAGGATGTCGGGCTTGACAGGGACGAAAGCGAAGCAATCCTGGATTGCGTCATTGAAAGCTGTCGCAACCTTGTTCTGGACGGAGTTTCTGGACAAGATTGACAGGATTAAGAAAGGAGTGGGAGGATGAAAAACAACACAGAATTGCCGATGATGTTTTCGCGTGGTGTTGCGGTAGCGGCGAAGGTGATAGCCGCCTTGTTGCTGCTGGCGGTGATTTTCGTCGTTCTTGTTTTTGCGCTGGAGTTCCCCGGCATGAGGAAATATAATCGCCTTTGCGATTACCCAAACAAGGATGCTCTGTTGGCGGCAGAGCCAGATGAGGTGAAGAAGGTCGTCGATTTCAGCCAGAACGGAACGAACTATACGGCTGTTGTCCTTTCGTGGATCGGATTTTTGCCGTCTGGTCCCGCAGTATTCATCTATAATGAAGAAGGTGTCCGCGTAGATCACTGTTCGGACTCAGGTGACAATGACAGCTTTCTGCGGCGATGGCACTGTGCCTGGTAGGTTAGAATTGTGTAAATCGAAAGGAGCAACCCATGAAACACTTTGCAAAGCCCATCCTCGTGTCATGTCTATCCCTTGCGTCGGGATGCTTCAATTCGATGTGCGAGTCTGGCGACGACGTGGTGGAAAGTGGCTCGTCTTCGTGGAGTGTCGAGCTGGGTGTGGGCATACGGGGTGTCTGCGAGATTGGAATGACTGAGGAGGAGGTGTTGTCGCGTTGTCGTTTTGCATACTCGGACTGGAAAGACGATACTGCCCATGCTGAAATAAATCAGGCGTTTGTCTGGTTCCCAAACTGCGGAGTGTATTCCTTCTTCTCTGGCAAGCGCGGAGGTGTGCGAAAGTGCGGCGCTGTGAACATAGTATTCAAGAAACCCCGGGTCGCCGATATTGCGTCGGAAGACGAACATCGTAATTGCTCCCGCGTAGGAATCTTCTCAGGAACCATTCCTCGTTTTGAGTCTGGCGATCGCATCAGTTGGGATGACATTTTCGAACGATATGGCAAACACAAGGTGAAGGCTAAAATGCTACTGGAATACCAAGGTTCCGAGCCATTGCTTTTGGGCGATTTTGAAAACTATCCATGCATGATATATCGAAAACTCGGAGTGTCATTCAGTGGGTCGAGCGATGAAGTGACATCAATGCAATTGTTCGCACCGGTACAATAAGAAAACCTCGCATCTAATGAGATTCGCATTGGCTCGATGTTTGGCCGCAAAGGACGCAAAGAAGACAGAGCATCTTGCATAGGCGCGGCGCATCTGCCGCGGATTTGGTATAATGTGCGTATGAAGAACATTGTTGGTTCGACGATAAGGATCGGTTTTTTGTCTGTCGCAGGGACGCTGCTCGCCCTGGCGATTGCGCTGTGCTGCTTCCTGCGCACCCGCACGCAGGGCGTCGACACGTCCACCGAGATGCGAAGCCTCCGCTTCTACCGCGTCGGAGCGGAATGGTTCGCGGACGTTCCGCAGCACACGAGGGCCGAAAACCAGATGGTCGCCGGCGCGGACACGCTCTTGGACGAGATTTCTGGCGGAAGCGACGAGGTCAATGTCGTCATCTCCTCGGACATCGCGAATCCGTCCGAGTGGAAGCTCCACCTCCATGTCGTTGAGCACGACATGTACGGCGCTACATACAAGGTCAGGGCGGCGGGACAGGACGGATTCCACCTCGCCTGGCTGTGCAATGTCGCGCACACCGTCTTTGGCGGTGAGCATCCAACCGACATCTACGTCCACTCCATCTCGACAAAGTGAGACGTAGGAGGATCCCTTTCCCGCTACTGGTTGATCGTCACGTTCGAGTTGACGATTGTGATCGACTTCTGTTCGACGTTTCCTGTTGCGGGCGCGGACTGCGCGACGGCGACGGTGGAGAAGCTGCCGTAGTTCGACCAGCAGCTGATGGGGCTCTTGTGCGCGCGTTCGCGCTCAAGCTCCCTCTCAAGCTCCGCAATCCTTGCTGCGCTTATCTTTGCGTGGAGGTTGTTGACAGGTTCCGGAGCTTCGCGGCGGATTTCGCCGGTGTTCTTCTTGTAAGTGTCGTGGAACGGATCGTTCGGTGACGAGAACGCGCTTCTGCGCGGACCTGAAAGCTGCGTATGCGGGTGGTGGACTCCGCTTTGCTGGACGTGGTGGGCTCGGCCTTGCTGGACATGGTGCCCGCGTCCGCTGGCTTCGGCGCTGCGCGGTCCAGTGCCCGGCATGGCGAATGCGGCGATTGTGATTGTCGCGAAAGTCGCGGCAAGAAATGTCTTCCTGTTGTCCATAATGCACCTCCTTCTTGCGTTTCTGATGAGATAGGCAGTTATCTCCCGAGAATCTGACAGCGAAATTGCGCGCGGCGCATCTGCCGCAGATCTGATTTAGCCGCAAAGAACGCAAAGGCCGCAAATGATGATTGCAATCTGCATATAGCCAGTGAAAATATTGTGAATTGAAAAGATGTTTTCGATGTGAGCATTGACTTTCGTTTCTGAACCGTGGTATAATATCCACGTTTCGGAAATAAAATGAACTACATAACATTCAGAGGGCGATTTCATGATTTTGCCTGTTTCTCCAACGAGCAGGTAGTGGCGGCGTGTCCTCGGTTCGACAGGGGAAATTATTCAACATGGTTG
>JAEEOY010000216.1 GCA_016284515.1 Kiritimatiellia bacterium
CCGACCTTGCGCGGCGCTCGGGTGTTCCGATGACGACGATTTCGCGGTTGGAGCGGACGGGGCTTGCCTCGACCGACACACTCTTCAAGGTGCTGTTTGCCTTGAATCGTCTTGATGCGATTGAGGATATGCTCAAGGAACAGCTGCGGCTTGTCAAGTTCCCGAAGACGCTTGATGGCGATTTCGAGTCCGCGCCAAAGGTCGTTAAGCGCGTCCGCCATAAGGGAGGCTCCAAATGAAGTTGACGGTGAAGCTTGACTTTGGTTGTCACGGAGTTTCTGGACAGGATTGACAGGATCAAGAAAGTCGCGGGAGAATAATGAAAAAGGCTTCACTTCTTTTGTTCGGAATTGTCTGGTGCAGCATTCTTGCCGTCATCACGTGGCTCTTTTCATGTAGCTCGGGGGTGGGCAAGAGTGATTTTCCTGATCCATACGGACGGTGGATGATGTACACGTTCTTTTCCGGATTTTGGGCGCTCGGCGTTGTCGTCGTCGCATCGGGTATCGCGATGCTGTTCTCCAAAAGGGATGAAAAGCCGAGACCGGGTTCTCTGATGGGCAAGTTCTTTTTTATCATATTGGGCGCGATGTTCGCCCTGTTGGGTGTATTCGGCGTCTGCGGCACCGTGGCCGATAATGCCGGAGTCGACGATCCTGATCTACCAATGTTTTTCAGGGTGTTCGCGCTGGTGATGCACAATGTCCTTCCGGTAGTCATGTTTGTGATTTTCTTCCTGATTGGGATAATGGTGTTTTTAATCGGCATTAATGAACTTGCAAGGCCGTTGCGCAAGAAGAAAGCCGCCGTGCGTGGCAAGCGGACAGTGCGCCTGAGAAGGACGCCAGACCTTGATGTTGTGAAATTGCTCGGAAGCTTTCTGGGGTGCATGGCGGCGATAGGGCTCATAATCGGGCTTAAGAGCTTTCAGATTTTCACGAATCCTTTTGCGTTCAAATGCTTCCTCATTGTTTCGCCTGTGGCGGTGATAGGCACCTATGCGGCGTTTGTAGTCCGTATGGTCAGGCGCGAGGCAGCCCTGCCGCACTACAAGGTCACGTTCACGGGTGGCAAATGGAGGACGGGCGCGGAGATGAGCGTCCGCTACGAGTTCGCAGGCGCTTCAGCACCTGATGCCCTCAAGGTTCTGCTCGTCCAGTCCGACGGCGCGATACGCGACATGAACGCGCCGGATGAGGATTGGCAGGAGACGGTCTACGAAGTGGATTCGCCGGCGGCGGTTCATGCGGGCAGCTTCGCGTTCACTGTCCCGAAGGCAATATCCTCTGAACACATACGATGGGGACTTGTCTTTCTCTTCAATTGTGAAGGCCGGGAGAGCGAAGACTATTTCAAACTTCCGGCAAAATAAGCATTCATCAGGCGTATCAAAATCGTAAGAAAAAACCGAAAGGAACTGAGCTCATGAAACTCTTTGCGCGAATAATACTTGTCTCATCCCTCGTGCTCGCGGCGGGGTGCGTGAGCGTTCCGAAGGTTGACAATGCGCCGGTGGCGGCGCTTGACCTGAACCGCTATCTCGGCGAGTGGTACGAGATCGCACGGTTCGACCACAGCTTCGAGCGCGGCGTGGAGCACTCGAAAGCCAACTATACACAGAATGCGGACGGTACGATCAAGGTCGTGAACTCCGGAATCAAAAACGGCAAGCCGAAAACGGCGATCGGGAAGGGCAAGACGACAGACACGCCCGGGCTTCTGCGCGTCTCGTTCTTCGGCCCGTTCTACGCCGACTACCGCGTGATGCTGATCGACAAAGACTACTCACACGCCCTCGTCGGCAGCGGCAGCGCGGACTATCTCTGGATTCTCTCGCGGACGTCTGGACTGTCTGAAACCGCGAAGTCCGAACTTCTTGCTGAAGCGCGACGGCGCGGCTATGATATGGACAAGCTCATTTGGGTAGAGCAGAAATGAACTTGTAGGGGACAAGGAGATTGGAGCGTGTAAATTCTGTCCAACAAACTATATGCGCAGATTGACGACAGACGATTATGCGGTTGACGCAGTGATGATGGCAAAGGCGCTTGTCGGCGCGTGGCTGTGCCGTCGGCTTGACGACGGCACGGTCATTCGGCGGCGCATCACCGAAACCGAGGCGTACTGCGGCGAGGAGGACACGGCCTGCCATGCGCACAAGGGGCGCACGGCGCGGACGGACGTGATGTACTCGCCTGGCGGCTGCGCCTACATCTACCTCTGCTACGGGATGCACGAAATGCTGAACGTTGTGACGGGGCCGGAAGGGCGTCCAGAGGCGGTGCTCGTCCGCGGCGTCGAAGGCGCGGAAGGTCCCGGACGTTTGACTAAGCTCCTCCAGATCGACCGCTCGCTCAACCGCGAAGACCTCGTTCACTCCAATCGCCTCTGGCTTGAAAGCGACGGCGCGCGCGTCAAGTTCACCTCCGCCCCGCGCATCGGCATCGCCTACGCCTCCAAGCGCGACCAAAACCGCAAGTGGCGCTTTACGCTTAAGAAGGCATATTCAACAAGATACGATTGACGTGATATACCCGATATGGTATAATTCTGCGCGTTTGGTTAAAACTATACCCGAAAGGGGTTGAATCGTATGTCTAATGATGAATCATACCCGAAAGGGTGCAATCTTTCGGTGTTTGTGAAGGCGAAGCGTCGGGAACAGGGCTGGACGCAAGTCCAGTTGGCGGACTATGCGGGCGTGGGTCTTCGCTTTGTCCGTGAACTGGAGCAGGGCAAGGCATCGCTTCGTCTCGACAAGGTGAATCAGGTACTTGACCTTTTCAGCGCGTGTATGGGTCCGGTGCCAATCGACAGGAGCGTCTATGCGGAAGGCTGACATCTATGTGTTTGGGAAGTTGGCAGGTGCGTTGACGGAGAATGACGCCGGCCTTGGCGATTCACTTGTTTCAGACGAATTCGCATCGGGCTTTGCGCGGCTTGTCCGCGCAAATCTGGATCGAATCGTTTGAGTTTTATCCGCAAAGAACGCAAAGGGCGCAAAGAAAGGAAATCGGCGATGGGTAAGATGGATATGACGCGCAAGGAATGGGAGCGCTGGGAGCGTGCGGAATCTTCATTTCGTGCGCATCCGCGCCTGTACCGGTTACGTCTTGGACTGCTTTTTTTCGAAGGCGTTGTCGTGGGGATTTTTCTCCTTGCCGTTGTTGCGCTGCTTGTGACGGTCTGCATTATTAATCCTGGCAAGAGCATCCGGCTGATCGTGTTTCTTGTACTCAATCTGTTCTACACCGCAAAAGAGTATATCACCATCCTGTCGCAGCGGCCATGGTCGAGCCTTCCTGAACTGCGCAGCGAGGACTGGCCAGACCTTTTTTACCTGGTGCAGAAGACGGCTGCGGCCGTAGGAGCTCCACGGATTCACCGCATCTATCTCGATCCTGGAGATTTCAACGCCTCCGTTTCCGTGGCCTTCCCCCTCGTTCCGTGCCTCAGACGAAATATTCTGATTCTCGGCTATCCGCTTCTCGCTGCATTTGGCGAACGCGGGTTGAGAGGCGCGTTGGCGCACGAACTGGGACACGTAGCGCACCATGACACCGTCAACGGCGGCGCGTTGCTGTATGTGCGCGCATTCTGGCTCTCAGTTCAACTGGGCGTATTCACTCTCGTGCTGAATCCGTGGCGTCGTTCTTATCTGCGCCGCATCGGTTTGCTGATGTCGCCCATAGAGCGGGAAAGGGAGCTTGCCGCAGATCGCTCGATTGCCGACATATTCGGACTCGACACGCTACGCGAAACGCTTGTCACACTTCAGCTGCGCGCCCCAGATGCAGAACTGTCGGATGTGCTTAAGTCCATTATACAGAGCGGATCAGCCGATACCGTCTCTCCTGCCGCGGCAATTCGCGCTGCCATGCGCCGCCATGTTCCGACGGAAACGGCGCGCCGTCGTTTGGAGAGGAGCCTGAGGTCCATTGTTCCGCCGATGGAGGAGCATCCACCGCTTGCAGTCAGGGCCGGGACTTCCGACGTTGCCGAAATGCTTGCGTTTGCTTCCGCCCCGCAGGATGCCATAGAAAAGGTGTTCGGCTCTGCCGACGCGCTTGATGGCACTGTTGACGAGGCGTTGCGTCCGTTTCTCGCACAAGCGTCAGAGCAGTTTCGCGAAAACATCGCGAATCTCGAAAGCAAACTCGAATCGATGCCCGCGGCCGAAGATTCGCCGGATCAGATTCTGGAGCGGGTTGGAATTCTGAACGCCCTGGATCGCAAGGACGAAGCGCGAGAGGTGCTGCGCGCCGGACGCACCTCCCATCCCGATAACCTGGCGCTTGAGGCGGCGGAACTCTGCGAGCGTCTTTCCAATGTTGCGTCCGCTGAGGAGGGGGCTCCGGTCGCTGATAGGCTGGAGCGGATAGTCGAGAGTGATCCCATCATGCGCATATGGGCGGAAGGTCCTCTTGTCGCCCACTATCTGGAGATAGGGGCGGTAGAAAGGATAAAGAATCTGCTAGACCTGCTGCGGCATGGCAAGAAGTCTCTTGTCCGCAGGCTTGATGCGAAGTTGCGTCCGACAGACGACATCTGCGCGGAGCCGCTGACCGAGAGCGAGCGCGCGGATATTGCGCAGGTGTTAGCTGGGCATTCGGTAAAAGAAGTCTATGCCGTCAGGCGTATTTACGAAGGCACAGGAATTCATACGAGCTTTCTCGTGATTCGCTGGCGAACACTTGCAAACCCCGGACCGTTGCTGGTTGCGTTCAACGACGCGTTTGAGGATTATTCCGTCGTTTCCGGCACACGTTCACTCTTTAAGCGTTTCGCTGAACTTGGCGTCAGTCCGATACCTGTCCCGCGGAAGGCTTCGCACGAGAGTTCGACGGGGAGTTAACGACGAAAAAATGTAGACAAGATTAACAGGATTTACAAGATTTCGATTGCTGGTCGAGCTCTGCCTCTCGGCGGCTCTGCGTGAGACATAACGGAGAGCATAGAAAATAAAATGACGAATTTAGGATGAAGAACTACATCTGGAAATACAAGACGCCAGAGGGATTCGACGATCTCGTGATGTGCGGGGACGGCGAAGCGCTGACGGGGCTTTGGTTTGAAGGTTCGCGCGACGACTGGCGCAATGCGCGTGAGTGCGAAAGGCGCGAGACGCCGGCGTTCCGCGATACGTGCCGTTGGCTTGACGAGTATTTCGCGGGGCGAGATCCTGGCTTTGTGCCCAACTATCGCATTGAAGGATTGACGCCGTTTCGTCAGGCGGTCATCGACGAGATGCTGCGAATCCCGTACGGTGCCACGGTCTCATACGGCGATATCGCGAAGGCGATTGAGAAAAAGCGCGGGGGCAGGGCTTCGGCACAGGCTGTCGGCGGCGCGGTTGGGTGGAATCCGATCTGCATCATCATTCCGTGCCACCGCGTCATCGGCGCGGACGGAAGCCTCACCGGCTACGGCGGCGGCCTTAACAACAAAATGTCGCTCCTCATGCACGAAGGCGTCGATGTTGTCGGCGAGCTGTGTAACACTTCAAGGGGCCTGGGGAGCCTCCGCGGCGCATCTGCCGCGGATATGGTATAATTAGCGCATGGATATGGATGGCTTCAGGTGCCGGATGTGCGGGGCGTGCTGCCGCATCAAGGACGGGATCGTGCGTGTCTCGGGTGCGGAGATCGCGCGCATCGCTGTGTTCCTTGGCATGGGCGAAGCGGAGTTCATCGAGCGTGAGACCGAAGTCGCTCCAGACAGGAAGAGCCTTGTCCTCAAGAGCCGTCCGGACGGCTCGTGCGCCTACTTGACGGAGGACAACCTCTGCCGCATCAATCCCGTGAAGCCCGACAAGTGCCGGACATTCCCCTTCGAGTGGACGAATCCCGATTCATCCGAGGTCTGTCCGCAGCTGGCGTCGTCAAGAAGAAATAACTGTGATGGAGTCGGGATGATTCCAAGCCATTGCCAAGACGCACGGTCGTCAAGTCGTTCTTCCGCAAGGTCGAGGCCCCCAACTGGACGCGCGACGGACGGCACCTCGTGGACGCAGGGGCCTCGCCAGATTCCGGGAGGTGAATCGCAGTAGGGCGGTTCATGGCGAATGGCGGAATGAGCGGCAATATGCAGTCCGACGCAGTGATGGATCCGAAGTTCGGCATTGGAAGGGTCACGCGCTTCTACGTTCCCCTGCTGCTGCAGGGGTTCTCGCAGTCGCTTGCGTATCCGCTCGTCGCCGGAATCGTCACGCACGGCGCGCTCGGCGTCGACGCGCTCACGGCCTTCAGCCAGGGGCAGATGGTCATGTTCACGATCGGCGCGATCGGCGGCGGACTCGTCACCACCGGCCTTGTCTTCGCCAAGACGTGGATGGGCTACGTCGCCTTCAGGCGCCTTAACGCGCTGATGATGGCGGCGCTCCTGGCGCTGCAGTGCGTCGTCGCGATGCCGCCGTTTTCCGACTGGATATTCTCGGGCCTCTTCGCACTCCCGCCGGAGCTCGCCCTCATCGCGTCGCGCACGCTTCTCTTCGGCGCGCTGATGAACGGATTCTTCTTCCTCCGCAACGTCCCGATGGTGGTCCTCTTCAACAACCTCGACAGCGCGAAGGCGAACTACGCGACGTTCATGCGTCTTGTCGTCACCTTTGCCCTCGCCGTCGCATTCCCGCGGATGGGCCTGGTGGGTCCGTGGTGGGGGCTTGCAGCGCTGACCTTCGGCGTCGGCGTGGAGCTTGCCGCGACATGGCTCTTCGCCCGGCCCTACGTCGCGCGGCTTCCAAACAGGACGCAGTCCGGGGACGCGAGGTCGCTCCCGAGCATTCCCCGCCTTACCCTCGAGCAGTTCCGCTTCACGCTTCCGCTTTCGCTCGGCGGCTTCCTGCTGATGCTCTCTCCCGTCGCGATCGCCGCATTCGTCGGAAGGACGGTCGATCCGAAGGACATGCTCGCAATCCACTACGTCACCCTCGGCGTCGCGAACCCGGTGGCGTTTGCCGCGCTGCGCATGCAGACGGTGGCGATCAAGTTTCCGCCGGAGTACGCGGGCGACAGGCGCCTTCTCGCGTATGCCGTCGTCGCGGGGCTTGTTCTCGGCGTAGTTCCGCTTGCGTTCTCCACTCCGCTGATCGGAGGCTGGTACTTCGGCACGTACCAGAACGTCCCGCCGCGGATCATCGGAACGGCGCGCCTCGCCGTCGGTCTCTACTCGCTCATCGCCGCCGTGCAGGCTGTGCGCGCACGCGTGGAGGGCCTCGCGGCGCTCGCGAAGCGTCCGAAGGCAATCATGGCCGGGCAGATCGCCTACACGGCGTCGCTCTTCGCCGTCTGCTCCATCCTCCTCCCGCTCGGAGTCCCCGGCTGGGCGATGGCCGTCATGGCGATCTTCATCGCCCCGGTCTGCGTCACCGCGACGATCTACGTCGCGCTTGCGCTCGGCGGGAAGCCCCGCGCTCTCGCGGTCGGGAACTGACGCAAGGTCGAGTCGCAGAACTCGTGCTGCCGCGAATCCAAGGGGCGAACGATCTAGGCTAAGAGATGCGATTCGTCGCCGTACAGACTCGGAGAAGGCGTCAAGCTCGTCAATCCTAGCCCATTTTCCCGCCGCTCATTGCCTTCTGCAGAAGAATAGTGTATACTTTAGGCCGTTTCTGAAAACAAGCATCCACAATTCAACATCATCATGGCAGGCGAATACCAGTTCAGTCTAATCGACGTTACGAAGCAGGTCGGCACGAAGACGATCCTGAAGGACGTCAATCTCTCGTTCTTCTACGGAGCGCACATCGGCGTCATCGGCGGAAACGGCGCGGGCAAGTCGTCGCTCCTCAAGATCCTCGCCGGACTCGACACCGACCTCATGGGCACGGTACAGGTCGCGAAGGGCACGAAGGTCGGATATCTCCCGCAGGAGCCGGAGCTCGACGACTCGAAGACCGTGCTTGAGTGCGTAATGGAAGGCGTAGCCGAAGCGCAGGCGATGGTGACGCGCTATGAGGACCTCTGCTGCGAGCTGGACGATCCGAAGGCCGCGGCCGAGATGGAGCGACTCCAGGCGATCATCGACGCGAACGACTACTGGAACCTCGAGAACCTCGTGGAGCGCAGGATGGCCGACCTCGGGTGCCCCGACGGATCGAAGTCCGTCGCGGTTCTCTCGGGCGGCGAGCGCCGCCGCGTGGCGATCGCGCGGCTTCTTCTCTCAAATCCCGACGTCCTTCTCCTCGACGAGCCGACGAACCATCTCGACGCTGAGACGACGTTCCGCCTCGAGGCGTACCTCAAGGAATTCAAGGGCACGCTCATCGTCGTGACGCACGACCGCTACTTCCTGAGCGACGTGACCGAGTGGATACTCGAGCTCGACCACGGCGTATGCTATCCATACAAGGGCAACTACGAGGAGTGGCTCAAGCAGAAGGAGGCGATGCTCGCGCGCGAGGCGAAGGTCGAGAAGTCCAGGCAGAAGCTGCTCGAGAACGAACTCAAGTGGATCCAGACAAACCCATCCGGACGCCACGCGAAGGCGAAGGCCCGCGTCGAGCGCTACGAGGAACTGCAGAAGCAGGAGGTCAACACGCGCGAAGACGATCTCGTCATTCGCATTCCGCCGGGTCCGAGGCTCGGCGACCTCGTGGTACGCGCGGAGCACGTCAAGATGGCCTTCGGCGACCAGGTGCTCTACGACGACCTCAACTTCGACCTTCCGCGCGGCGGCATAGTCGGCGTCATTGGCGCGAATGGCGCCGGCAAGACCACGCTCTTCAAGCTCATCACGGGGCAGCTCCAGCCCATCTCCGGAACATTCAAGGTCGGCGACACTGTGAAGCTCTCGTACGTGGACCAGACAAGGAGCGAGCTCAAGGCGGACGAGACCGTGTACGAGGCGATCACCGGCGGCGGCGAGTTCGTGAGGCTCGCGGGCACGACGATGATGAACGGACGCGCCTACTGCTCGCGCTTCAACTTCCGCGGGCCCGAGCAGCAGAAGAAGGTCGGCGTCCTTTCGGGCGGAGAGCGCAACCGCGTGCACCTCGCGAAGCTGCTGACGTCCGGCGGAAACCTCCTTCTCCTCGACGAGCCGACGAACGACCTCGACGTCGCGACGCTGCGCTCGCTGGAGGAAGGCCTTCAGGACTTCGGAGGATGCGTCATGGTCGTTTCGCACGACCGCTGGTTCCTCGACCGCATCGCGACGCACATCCTCGCCTTCGAGGGGAAGGGCAAGACCACCTGGTTCGAGGGGTCCTATTCCGAGTACCACGAGGCGCTCGCGCGTCGCAAATGACATTTTCCCCCTTGATTTCCGCAGGGGAATTAGGTATCATATTAGGCAAATTTCTAACAAGGAGAAAAAAGATGAAGTTTTCGATGATGGCGGCTGTTTTCGCTGTTGCTCTTTCCTTTGCAGTCTCTGGCTGCAAGTACAGCTCTCTGAATTCCGGCAACAAGGGCGCCGGCGCCGGTGCTGGCGCGGGCCTCGGCGCGGCGGAAGGCAGCGACGTGGTGTCCACGGGTCTTGACGACTCGCAGGAGGGTCCTCTTGACGGCGCCGGTGTCGGCGACAGGCCGTTCGACGAGTACTGCACGCGCTGCACTGACGTCGACTTCGCGCCCGTCTACTTCGGCTTCGACTCGACCGTCGTCCCGCAGGGCGAGATCGGCAAGATCGACGCCGTTGCTCAGCATCTCGATTCCAACGCCGACCGCGTTGTCGTCGTCGAGGGCAACTGCGACGAGCGCGGCTCCAACGAGTACAACATGGCGCTCGGCGAGAACCGCGCGGGAATCATCCGCAACTACCTCGTCCAGTGCGGCATCGATGCCTCGCGCATCCAGACGCGCAGCTTCGGCGAGGAGAAGCCGGCTGTCGACGGCCACGACGAAGGCGCGTGGGCGCTGAACCGCCGCGGCGATTTCGCGATCTACCAGAAGTGATCCGGCGCAGATGACGCTGGCTTTCGTATTCGACAGCGTGGGCTTCGGCGAGTGGTTTGTTCTGCTCGCCGTCGTTCTTATCGTGGTGGGGCCGCGCAGGCTTCCTTCCGCGGCGCGCACGCTCGGGCAGTACTACTCGAAGTTCCGCCGTGCGGCAGACAACTTCAAGCGGCAGCTCATGGACATGGATACGGAGTTCGACCGCGCGGCGCGCGAGGTCGAGCGGACCGTCGACGACGGCGCGGCAGCGTCTTCCACGGCGTCGTCTACGGAGAGCGCCGCGTATCCCGGGCATGAGGCGGCTTCCGCCGCCGGAGCGGGAGGGCAGGCCTGATGGCGATAGCGTTCCTCGAGAATCCCGACGCGCGCAACGATCCGCCGCGTCCGCTCCTCGAGCATCTGCTCGCGCTTAGGGACATGCTCATCTTCGGCGCGACGGCATGGGCGATATGCGCGGTCGTTGCCGGATGCTGCACGCCGTGGGTGCTGGAGTGGCTGAAGAGCCCCGCTGGCGACAGCGGCGATATGCTTCAGGGCCTTGACCTCACGACTGGCGTGTCGACGATCATTTCCATCGCGGGCTGGGGCGGAACGGCCCTGGCGTTCCCGTTCATCGTCTACGCG
>JAEEOY010000217.1 GCA_016284515.1 Kiritimatiellia bacterium
CGGGCGACGCGCTGCAGACCGCGCCGTATGAAAGCGCCGCAAGCGAAGTATCGATAAGCGTTGCCGACGGGACCAACGGATGGACCGCCGTCACCAACTGGACAGAGTCCGCTGCGACGCCGTATGTCTTCGAGGCGGAAGGGCTCTACCTCGTGGAGGTGACGCATCGTGGAATCCTCTCCGACGACATGGCGTATGCGCTTGTCGACGTTGTCCGCTCGCGCTTCCCGAAGCGCAACCCTGCGATCCTGATGGACTCCGACGAGACTTTGTCCTGTCCGGAGCTATCGCCCCGCAATCTCATCGAGCACGACAGCGAGCTCCAGCTTTCCGCCGAGGTCTCCGGCGAGGGCGTGACGCTCTCGCTCCTCACGCACGCCGACCGCGACTTGGGACTCGTCTCGCGCCTTGACGACGGCGGGGCGATATCCGACGCCGTGCAGGTGACGCCCGTGTGGGCGGACAACGGCACGTACTACCGCGTTGCCGAGACGTATCCCGACGGCTCGCAGCTCGTCGAGGTGTCTCTACTCCTCGGCGCTGTTCCCGAAGGCACCACGGTCGATCTCGAGATATTCGTCTCGGGCGTGACGTTCGACGACGGCACGCGCTTCAAGACGCTGACAGCCGACGACTTCGACGCCAACGGACACATCACGCTCCGCTTCATCAAGGCGCGCGGCGTCACGACCTCCGTCTGCCACCGCACCTACATCTACCAGGACGGCAAGCTGATATACACCAACAAGGAATACTGAGTTTCAAACGAAAATGAAGACGAATTCAATGAACATCAACGTTACGCGATTTGCCGCGGTAGTCGCGGCGTCCATCTCGCTCTGCGCGGGCGAAGCGTTCGCCGAAAGGAACATGTTTCGCAACATGGCGTCGAAATGCAATTCCGGGGATAAACAATGTGGCTGCTCGGAGAAGAAGACTGGCGACAAGATTAAGAACGATTGCATTAAAGTGTATGTTGGGCTAGGTGAAAGCACTCCATGGACAGGTTCCATTAATTGCTCCCTCAAGATATTCGCGGACAACGACTCTCCGTTGATATTCACTGCAGACTCTCTGTACGCAGTTCTCGGCGGGTACACGTTCAAGAGGCTCGGCACGCAGAACCTTGCGGACGGTACGACGCCGGCGGAGGTGGTCCTGTCGCACGAGAACGGCGAGCCGATCCATTTTGTCTTCAAGGACGGCGAGTCGATGGCACGTCCCGATCCGGGCGTCCATATCAAGATGGACGAGCGTCTCCTGATGGTCGACGCGGAAGGGTGGGCAACAACGCACGATCCCGTATACTACGACCTCTATGTAGGCGACGGCACGAAGCGCCGGTTTCTCGCGACGGACATGACAGGCGCGCTTGGGAGCCTCGTCTCCATAACCGATGCGCGCGGCGTCACTGCGACATCAGCCGAGATGGGCGTCGATATCGTCTACGACTCAAACGGCGTCCGACAGTTCCTGACCCCGTCGTGCCTTGCGGATGTCGTACAGCATCCCGGCTTCACAGGTTACGACGTGAAGGTGTACGCGATTGGCGAAGTGCCTTTGAAGAATGCCGCTACAGGCCTCTACGCGCCGCCAAATGCCGCGCCGGTCAAGGTTCTCACCGTTCGCCGCGAAAACGACGGCAAGCGCGCGGTCGTCACGGTTGCAAGCGGCGGCAACGACCCGCGCCGGTACGTATTCGACTACGTGTTCGACGACTGGTCGCTGACGCATCCCTCAGGCGCGGAGGATCGCAAGGAGCGCAAGATCGACGACGAGCGCTCGGCGCAGTTGTTGGAAGGCGCTTATTCAGCCTCGGGCGTTCGTCTCTCGCGTGCCGAATACAACTTCAAATGGGAGTCCTGGGGCTTCGCCATGACGAACCGCGTCGAGGGCTTCGACGGTCTTACAAACATCACGACGTGGACCTACTACACATCCGGCAACGGCAAGGGCCAGGTCAAGACCGAGAAGCGCCAGTCCGGTCTTCTGACGCAGTACACCTACGACAGTCTCGACCGCGTAATTTCCGAGACCCGCTCCGGCCCTGATATGATGACGGAGATGACGACTTACGACTACACGCCCGTTGACGCAAGCGACCCCGTGCTGCCTGTTGATAACCGTCCGCGCACTGTAGTTCGCAAGTTGAACAACATTGAGTGCGAGCGCACGTACTACGTCTATTCGCCGCTTACAAACATCGTCGAACGCGTCGGCACCCAGGGCGCCCCCTACGGCAGCACCAACACCCTCCGCACCATCACGACCTTCTATCCCGTGGGAGGGCCGACCTCCGTGTCGGCCGCATCCGGCCTCGTTTCTTCCATCCGCTACGAAGACGGCAAACTCGACTTCTATGACTACGCGCTCGTTTCCAATCTCTGGTCCGTGACCGTCACCCACCTCCACGAGCAATCTCCCTCTCCCGTCTCCGGCAAAACCACCCGCGACATCACGCTCACCAACGTCCGCGGCGAAATTCTCGAAGAAAAGACCGAGGCGTTCATCGACGGAATTTGGTATACTATTGCCAGAAACCGCATGACATACAACGCAGAAGGCAAGCGCACGTCGCTCGAAAACCTCGCAGGGCAGGTCACGACCACGGCGTGGGACTGCTGTCACATGGTTTCTGAAGTTCAGCCCGACGGCTCTACCACAACGTGGGACTACGACGATGAAGGGCGCATGATCGCTTCGTCGCGGCTTATTCCGCTCGATATGACCAATGTCACGTGGCTTACGACTTGCTACGAGTACGACGACCTTGGCCGCCAGACTGCCACTTGGCAAACCAACTATGCGGCTCAAGTAGGGCTCCCTGTCACGAGCACCCGCTACGATCAGCTCGGCCGCGTGATCGCCCGCGTCGACAAGCTCGGCAACACAACGACGACCGAGTATAGTCCAGACGAGCGAACTGTGTTCGTAGAAAGAACTAATGGATCAACGGAAGATACTCACTTTAACGCTAATTTCGACGTTCGTTCGCTCATTGGTTCTGCTGTCACTCCAGAGTTTAACGATTACGGCATTCTTTCCGACGGCAGGCGTTGGCATAAAACGGTTCAGGGCGAAACGCCTTCCTCCCCTCGTTTCACCAAGCGCTACAAAAACCTCCTCGGCCAAACCATCCGCGAAGAGCGCAGCGGTTTCCGCGGCGCGGTTCTCGCCACCACCCACACCTACGACTCCCTCGGTCGCCTCGTCTCTACCTCTGCCGACTACGAACCAACCACCGAGTACACCTACGACACGCTTGGCAATCGCGTCGCGACGACGCGAAGCGTCGTTACTGGGACAACGGGCGTCTCGCCTGTTGGTTCTGGGTCGACTAATCAACCGCCCGCTGGTACTGGGATAACGGGCGTCCCACCCGTTGAATGGCGCAAAACCGAATCGCTATCCTCTTTTGTTCACAACGACTCCATCGTCTGGCTCACCCAAACCAACATCGTTTCATGCTCCGACTCCGCCATTGCGCCTCTCGCCACTTCCTCCGCGCGCCAGCTTACCGGCCTCACCGCCGCGTTGCCTGCGCGTTCGCGCTCGACGGATATCCGCGGCAATATCACGGAAAACCAATTTAACGTTTCCGTCCCGGTAGTCACATCATCCCAGGTTGTCCCGTATGCTACAAATAGACCGTTGACAATTTCGCACTACGGTGTTGAGTTGCAAACAGTCTCTGTCTCTGCCGTTACCAACACCATCGCCTACGATTCTCTCGGGCGTCAGGTTGCCAACACCGATGGCCGTGGTAATACGACACACACCGAGTACAACGCCTTGGGACAACGTTCCGCTTCCATCGACGCCCTTGGCAACCGCACAACCTACGCCTACGACCAGTTTGGCAATCTCGCCGTCGTCACCGATCCTCTCGGCAACGCTACCGTCTACGAATACGACCTTCGAGGCCGCAAGACTTACGAGGGCGGTGCGACCTATCCCGTGCGCTACACCTACGACGTTTTTGGCAACAAGACCACGATGATGACATACCGAAATGAATCGCTTGGGCCTGATTCTGGCGATGTCACAACGTGGCTTTATGATGTAGCATCTGGCTCAATGACCAACA
>JAEEOY010000218.1 GCA_016284515.1 Kiritimatiellia bacterium
GCCGCGTCACTTGCCGACGCGGCGAGACGCCGCATCTCCTTGGTTCATCCGCCTGGCATCGCACCCCAAGGAGACGCACCGTCCCGGTGCGTCACGCCGACGCGGCGAGACGCCGCATCTCCTTGAGCCGTCACTTATTGCAATATGTGACCGGGCGAGCAGCGGGCAAACGGCATAATGAAACTCCGACGGTTTGCAAAACGCCTTCGCTACCGCTGCGGCCTATGCTTCGCACACCTCAACCACGGAATACACGGAATTTTGTTGAGCCGTGTAGAATGTGTAGGAACGTGTAGAATCAGGGATAGGCGCACATAAGAATGCCATGAGTGAATACTGTGGAGTGCAACCCTATAGTATTCCTTGAATCTCCGACTCCAGATGACGAATCGTCTCCAATATCTCTGAGAAAGCGGGACGCGGACCAAAGATCATATTCTGCATGTGCCGATAGTCAGCTTCAAGCGCCGCAAGCGCATGTTCCGGCGGATTGAGCATGATCTCCTTCGCCGTTGCCCGTTCGTAGTGCGCCCAGTTGCAGCGGTAGAATTTGCGCTTGAACGCGACAACGGCATCAAGAAGCGGAATGTCGCCGAGCGCCTTTGCTTTCACGCACGATTGGCAGAGACACCACAGATCGTAATAATGCCGCGAATAGCGCCCCGGCGGAAGGCCGCGCTCGGGCGTGCGCATGGCCTCGCGATGGAGAATCGTCGCCTTCTCCCAAAACGTCCGTTCGGGCGCGACCGTGTAAACACGCGCTGCAGGGCGCTTGAAGATTTGCGGATACTGCTCGGCGGCATACGAAACGATGTCGCATGTCTGAGCCGGAGTCCAGGCGGCAAGCGCGCCGCTCTCTATGCGAATCTCACGCAGAATCGACTCGTCGCCGAAAGCGCACGGATAACGGAACACGACCGTGTTTGGATCGACTGCGTCCATGCCGATGTCAAGTGCACGACCGCTCTCCGCCTCCAGATCGGCCTTTATGCGCGGCACAAATGCGTCCCTGAGGAATGCCGCGCTGCGTGCATTCGCCGCCTCGTTGAAAAGATCCTGCTGCGTGTTGCTGCGTTCCTCCCACGGCTCGCGAACCCCGTAGCCAAGAAGGCGCCAGTCAAGAATGAGGTCGATGTCCTCCGAAAAGCGCTTGATGAGCCCAAACGCCTTTGAAAGACTCGTACCTCCCTTGAACGCAAGCTGAGTCTTCCACGGTGATCGCGCAAACAGGTAATCAAGCGTCCAGACTACCCAGAAGTCCTTCTCGACAATACCGGGCGGCATAGCCATCTGTTCGGCAGTCAGCAAGAACAATTCTTCCAATTTTGGATCCGGCATGCGAACGACTTCATGCATGATCGTTCTCCTTTGTAATCTGCTTTACGGCATCGTATATCCAGGAAGTCACATGTGGCGTCTCATCCACAAGCGCTTTCCTTTCACGATCGGACAAAACCAGCGTCAGTCGCTTGATTATCTCCTGCGTGATCCCATTCTTGCCAAATGCCTTAAGTGCCTGCACGCAAAGCGCCGACTTTTTCGACATGTTGAACAACTCGCGGTTTGCCGTATGCTTGAACACAATCCGCGTCTTCCCGACTTCATACGTACGATACGGCCCTGTGCTGACATAACTCCAAACAACAGGCACTTGAGTTGACAAGCCCAGGTCATTGGCGGCGATGTCGCCGCAGGGAACAATCGCCCATCCGGAGTTCCTCGCTATTGCCGCGGCAAGCGCCGCATAATCCGGCGGCAACTCAACCCCAAACAACTTGCTCCTACGACGGCGGCAATAATACCCGCGCACAGGGGACGAGAGAATCCCGGCACGCTCTTGCCGTGACAACACTTGGGAAACGGCAAGTCGCGATCCAAGGTCAGCGAAGTCGCTTCTTGAAAAGCACGCACCTTCGGGCATGTTCCCAACCCGTTTCATCATGGACTCTACCAAACTTTCCGGCTCTTTTTTCATGTCATCAAAACTACTCTGTTTTGTTGACAGACATTATACACTTTATCGCATCTGAATGCAATAGCCTACAGTCATTACTCGCTTCCAGAAAAAATGCAATATGTGACGTGGCGAGCAGCGGCAAACGGCATAATGAAACTCCGACGGTTTGCAAAACGCCTCCGCTACCGCTGCGGCCTATGCTTCGCAAACTTCAACCGCACATGTCCGACGCGGGAGGGCCGCGAACGATGTCATGTACTCCGCGCCAGTTACACCCTGAACACCTTCATCACCTCGTCGCCGAGGTGGTTGATGATCTTGACAGCTATGCGGCCTGTAGAGGGTATGGGGAACGGACGCGAGATGTCGCTGTGTATCGACTCCCACGCCTCTGCGTCGATCTCCGCCTTGAGCGTATCGCGCAGCGCCTGGTAGGGGTCCTTCTGCCCGAGGAAGTATGCCTGCCTCACGAAGAAGCTCTCCTCGTTGTACTCCGTGTCGACGAACCAGCAGGCGATGTCCTTCGCCTCGCTCGACGTCACCTTGCCCGTCTGCGGATTGAAGATGTCCACGCCCTTGATCTTGACGCGTACCATCTCCCCTTCCCTGACGACCTCGATGTCCGGCTCGCCGAAGATGACGAACAGATTTCCAGAGCCAGTCGACTTCAGCTCGCCGGCCATGTGCAGGTCGGCGTTCATCCGCGCCTTCAATAGCGGCATCCCGGGAAACTCGAGGTCGCCTACGCTCGCCTCGTAGCTGAACGCACATGAGATGAGCTCGTCGAGCCCCAGCATCTTCGCCTCGCGCAGCGCAGCCACAAGATCGGCACGAGACACGGTCCCGAATTCCGGACCGATGAAGATGCCGGCCTTGACCATCTTGCCGCCGCGCGCATAGCGTCCCTCCGCCGATACATACCGCCCCGGCATCGGCTCAAGGTAGTCGAACGAAATGCGGTTCTTCCTGTCGCTCTGCTGCACGCCGCTTTTCCTGAGCTCGGAAAGAATCATCTGCGCGAAGTCCTGCACATCCTTGTAGTCCTCGACCGGATTGCCCTCCACAAGTGGATCCCTGAGATCGTCGTTCTCGTCGACGATCATCGTGCGGTACGGCGAAAGCGACTCTATCGTGAACGGACCCGCCACGCGGACCTTCGTGCTGTCCATGCAAGGCTTGTCATAGAGGTACTCAAACTCAGCCTTTGCCGCGATGGACTTGTCGATCGCCGCCTGCCGTTCTCGCTTCAGCTTCATGAATGCGGCATGTGCAGCCTTCTGCTCCGCAGTCCATTCCGCCGGTGTTTCAAAGGGAACTTCCCATTCTTCGGCAATGCTTTCACGCGAAGTCCGCAAAGGACGCAAAGTTTCTTCCTTCGCGGGCTTGGCGAACTTTGCGTGAGGCATATCGCTCCTCAACCGCTCGCTTTCCGCCGCGTATCTTTCCCAGATGACGTCGATCTCTGCATTGTTCGCAATCGACTTGAGCGTGATGTGCGGAACGCGCTCGTAGACAAAACCCTGCCGGATGTTGCCGTATGTCGGCTGCGTGGACGGGAGCTTCTGCGAAAGCTCCGCCTCCTTCTTCTGGCCTTCAGGCGAATCGGCGAGAACGTAGTACGGATATCGCGCACCCATAAGCCTCGCACGTGCAAGCGCCAATGCAACGCGGCTCGTGTCGATCGTGATCCAGCGCCGCCCCCACTGCTCCGCAACATACGCCGTCGTTCCCGAACCGCATGTCGGATCAAGGACAAGGTCGCCTGGGTCGGTCGTCATCAGGATGCAACGAGCAATAGCCTTAGTTCCTGTCTGTACAACGTATATCTTCTCATCTGTAAAAGACCCTGTTCCTGTATCCATCCACATATTTGAATACGGCATACACACAAAATCATCAAAATATCGCACATACTGGAGTGTGCCTTTCGACGTTTTATAAAACCTGTCAGCTTTGCCTAACCGATTTAACCCTGCCAAATCGGTTTTAAAAGTGCCTGCCCCTGGCTTATAACTTCTGCCCTGCCATTTGAATTCTCGAACGTCCCCTTCATTAGCTGAACGAGAACTCGTCAAGTTATCTGGACGAAAAACCAAATCACCTTCTCTTCTCTCAGCATCCCCCTTCTCTAAAGACTGAAGAGGAATTATGCTACCATCAGCCCGCCGAACCTTGTTATAAACTTGGTCTGTAGATTGACCTCCTGCTTTATCTTGAAAATTCTGCCGATACTTAACTTGAGACTTGTCTCTACAATACCATAGAATGAAATTTGACGCAGCAGCCAGTAATTCACTTGAACGACCGGTGGTTGTGCGGTAGGCAATCTGGCTCACAAAATTTCCCGGCCCAAACACCTCATCCATCACCGCCCTTACGCGATGGACGTTTTCGTCGCCGATCTGAACGAAGATGCTGCCGCTGTCGGCAAGGAGGTCTCTTGCGACAACAAGTCGGTCGCGAATGTAGCTCAGGTACGAATGGATGCCGTGGCGCCAGGTGTCGCGGAACGCCTTGACCATCTCCGGCTCCTGCGTCATGTCCTTTCCGTCCTTGACGTTCGTCGAAGTCGTGGACCACTGGAAGTTCGAGTTGAACTTGATTCCGTAGGGAGGGTCGAAGTAGATGCACTGCACCTTGCCGCGCAGGTTCTCCTTCTCCGCGAGCGAAGCCATCACCTGCAGGGAGTCGCCGAGGATCATCCGGTTCGTCCAGTTCTGTTCGTAGTGGTAGAAGTCCATCTTGTTGACGCCCTTCGGGACGCCGTTGAAGTCGGAGAAGAAATCCATCTGCTCCGGCGCGTTCGGAGTCCGCGCCCTGCCGGCCGACTCGCGCTTCAGGTCTTCGATTATGGTACGCGGGTGGATCTTCTCCTGGATGTAGATCGGCATCGCCTTGACTGTAAGGTCCTCTGCGTCCTGCGCGTCCTTGCCCTTCCAAACGAGCTGCGGATCGAGGTCTGTGTTGCGTGGATAGCGAAGCGGGATCGGCTTCACTTCCGACTCCATGTCGGCGAACTCCTCCGTCGGTATGCCGACGCGCTTTGCCTCGGCATGGACCGTATCCGCGATCGTCTTTGACTTCTTTTCCTTGCGTGCCATCTTGTCACCTCTTAAAACTGCTGGATGAAATCGTTGAACTTCTTTTCCATCTCGTTCGCGTCGTCGAACTGCGCGAACGCCCACCTGCCGAAGCTGCCGAGGCGGTTGACGCCGGGAACCCACTGCGTCTCCATCGCCTCGCGCTTCTGGCGCACGTCTTCGCCGGCAAACCCCTTTACCTCAAGGACGAGGTTTACGCCGCTGTCGAGCCGCACGATGAAGTCCGGATAGTATTCGTGCCGGTCCATTCCCCGCATGTAGGGGACGACGAATCCAAGATGGTCGTTCTTTACGTAGCTCTTCACGCGGCCGCACGCTTCCAGAACGCGGCAGAACTCGCCTTCCCAGTCGCTGTCCAGGACGGCCCAATTTATGTGGCACTTCGCGTTCGTCTTCCAGAGACCGCGCTTCGTCGTCACAAACCGCACGTACCGCGTCGAACCGTCCGGATTGTACGGATTCAGCGCCGCCTTCACGACGTTCGTCTTCGTCTCGGCCTGACGGGTTATCCCCGCCATGATGCGGCGGCAGGCGTCCTGAGCGAGCGACGCATAGAGAATCTGCGCGGGATACGCCGCGCCCGAGCACCTGAAGTGGTTCTTCACCCAGTCCTCGACTATGTGCTTGGCCTGTCCGAAAAGATGGATCGGCACTTCCTCCCCCCGCTCGCGGAGATGGTACTGGAGGAGGTACTTCGTGAGCACGTAGACTATCGTGTTGGTGCGCACGTTCTTGAGATGGGCGAGCGAAAGGTCCTCTCCCTCGCCTACAATGCCCTCGTTGCGCGTCTTGCACGGGCCCACGATGTCGGGCGTAAGCACGATGTCGCTCGTTTCCTCCCACTTCGCCGTAAGCTTCTCGTTCGGCAGCTCAAGCCGGTAGCCGGACACGTTCGGGAAGCGGATCTCCGCGCCGTCGCGCTCGGGCGTGAGCGCCTTGACCGTGTGGACGGGCGGCGGCGGATTGATCGTCACCGGAACACCCTTCGACGCGAAGTTGAACGGGATGCCGAAGATGTCCGCGTATTCGGGCGCGAACCTTCCGTCCTCGCCAAGCTCGTAGGAGGAGCGGCGCAGCGCGCGGCCCACAACCTGCTCGCAGATAAGCTGCGTGCCGAAGGCGCGAAGGCCGAGTATGTGCGTCACGTTGTTCGCGTCCCACCCTTCGGTCAGCATCGAGACGGACACGACGCAGCGGATGTTCCCGCCGAGCCTGCCCTCCTTGCCGACGGTGTTCATCACTTCGCGCAGGATGTCAGAGTCGTCGATCTCGTCCGCCTTCCTGCGGCTGCCGTAGCGCTCCGTCAGCTCGCGCTTGTACTGCTCGATCTCCTCCTGCGCGGCCTTTGCGAAGTCTGGGGAAAGGCCCTCGCCCGACTCGAGCTGGACCGAGTCGACGAGAATCGTGTTCGGCCTCGCGATCGGCTCTCCGTTGTCGTCGAAGTTGCGGAAGAGCGGACAGTGAGCCGGATGAAACTCCTCCTGCGGTCCAAACCTGTATCCCGACACATAGTCGTATATGAGCTTCGAGATCGCCGTGTTCTGGCAGACGAAGATGAAGCATGGCGGGACAGGCATCTTCGCCTCCTCCCAGGCCTTCGACACCTTCTCGTAGTTGCCGTACAGCTCGTCTATTGCGCTCATCACCATCGGAGGCAGCTCCATCGGGTCGAGCGCGTCCTTCGAGTTCGCGCGCGCCTTCTTCGGCATCGCGCTTCGCACGTTCTCCCAAAGATTCCTGAACACCGGCAGATTGTCGCGCGTCAACCTCGCGGAATTGTCGCTCACAGGGACGCGCGGCAGTTTCACGATGCCGCACTCGATGGCGTCCATAAGCGAGAAGTCGCTGACCGTCCACGGAAACAGCGTCGACTCGGCGTATCCGGAACCGCGCAGGAAGAACGGCGTCGCGGAGAGGTCGAGAACCCTGGCGCTCATCGTCTTCGAAACCGACTCCAGACCGGAGATCCACACGCGGGCCATCTCCTTGCGTTCGGCGATCTCGTCCTTCTCCTCGCGCTCAAGCTTCGCCTTGCGCTCTTCTTCGGTCATCGGCTTTTCGCGATAGCAGTGATGCGCCTCGTCGTTGATGATGAGGATGCGCTTCGATCCCATCAGCTCCTTCATCACGCGCTGCAGCACCTGTCCGGGAGATTCGGTCGTAACGAACTCGTCCCGTGCGTGGCGTCCCTCAAGTAGCGCCCGCGTACCCTTCGCGACCTCCAGAAGCTCGCGTGGCTTGAAGGCGTGGTAGTTGGTGATGACTATCTTCGCCTTCTTGATGTCGTGCGCGAACTCCTGCGGGATTATCTCGCGGTGAAGGTAGTACTCGTCCGGATCGCTCGGCCTGAGCACGCGCAGACGGTCGCGGATGGTGAGTCCAGGCGAAACGACTAGAAACGCGTTCGTAAACTTCCGGCT
Organism: Kiritimatiellia bacterium; assembly: GCA_016284515.1. GTDB lineage: Bacteria > Verrucomicrobiota > Kiritimatiellia > RFP12 > UBA1067 > UBA1067. Next base: position 7,479 of record JAEEOY010000218.1, read on the forward strand.
CGAGGGAGAGCGCACGGCATTGATGGTCTGCCATGCAATGATCATCGCCATCACGGTCGTCTTGCCGGCACCCGTCGCAAGCTTGAGGGCGATGCGCTCGATGCCTGGATTCGCGTCTTCATTGCCGTTCGCGATGTAGGCGAGGATGCGCTCACCGACCTTCGTCTTCGGTGCGACTTCCGTCAGCCAGATGTAGATTTCCGCAGCCTCGATCTGGCAGAAGAACGGACGCTGGTTCTGGAACTTGTAGGAACGCCAGTGCTTAAGAAGCCTGGCAGTCTCCGGCGTCACGCCCCAGTTAGCCTCGGGAAGGCTGCGCCACTTCGAGACCTCGTAGCGAACTTCGTTGATTAGGGCGTACTGGTCATAGCGCTGGTCGTCGTTCCCCGCCTTGATGCCAAGGTCGAGCTCGCCTTGCGCCGACGCCGTCCCGGCGTCACGCTTCGCGCGTGCAATCGGTGTGATGTAGGCGGCCTGCCTGCGTCCATCAAGTATCCTGCCAGTTGGCCTGCCGCCCTCGTCCAGTTCCCAGTACCGTCCCGGCTCCTCGTAGGGAGAATTCAGGATTGGACTCTCAAAGAATTCATCGCCTGTCTCGCCCGTTCCCTTCATTACAGCGGCTTTCGATCCTTATGTTCTGCGCAAATACCGCCGCGGAGACCGCCTCGCATGCATGAAAAAGAGCGCATGTCCCGTTCATGCACTCTACCGAAGCCCGACCAAAGGCCCATCCAGAATACATGAAAAGACAATGCGCCCAGCTGGGCGCATCATCACTTACATGCCGTTCTGGATTGAAATGTTTGGTCGTATTTCGGTAGAACGACGTGTAGCGTTGATGCTACATTGATTAAGCGCCCGGCGGGGTTTCCCCGTTTTCCGGACTATGACCCCGCGTCGCTGCATGCGCCTCGCGGGATGAGCATATTATACCAAAATTTCGCCCGTGCAAACGGCCGCAATGTGAATCTTATCTGGCCTCACATTGTTCCGTCGCGGAGCGACGGAACCCCCTGCCTAGCGATCCGTTCACTACAGAGGCCACCCTACTGGGGGTCCGTCGCTCCGCGACGGACATTCGCGGCTATCGCACAGAATCAAAGAAAATCGGGAGCGCGCGAGAAAAGCGAATGGAAAATGACTTTCTAGTCAAC
>JAEEOY010000032.1 GCA_016284515.1 Kiritimatiellia bacterium
TCCTCGGCGCGCGGCCTCGCGAACCTCATCGCGAAGGGCGAAGAGGCGGCGGCCGTCTCCGGCTGGCTCTTGGACAGCCGCACGCGCGAGCCACTCGCGGGCGCAGGGCTCGGCCTGACGCTGCAAACGGGGAACGGGGAACAGGGAACGGGGAACGGAGAGGAGCCGTTCGTCCGGACGGCGACGACGGACGAGAACGGCTACTTCTCGTTCGAGCAGCTGAGGGACGGCGCGTACCAGCTCTCGGCGGACGTCGGCTACGTGCTCGTCACGACGAACCTTATCACGGTGGCGGGCCAGGCGGATGTCAACGGCTACGAGGCGACGGCGCTGCCTCCCGGCGTGGTCACGGGCTACGCGATGAGCGACGACGGCAATCCGATCCAGTACGGCGAGGTCACGCTCTTCGCGGCGGCGGGCGACATGGTCGGTACGACCGTGAAGACCGACGGCTACGGCGCGTACCGGTTCACGGGGCTTGAGGACGGCGCGTACACGGTGTACGCCAAGCCGTTCGAGTCGTTCAGGGGCGTGATGGTGACGAACGTCGTCATCGAGGCGGCGGGACGCGAGCGGCGCATCGACATGGAGTTGAAGCGTACGGCGCGCGCCTACGGAACGGTGACGATGTACAACGGCGGGACGGCCGTGGACGGCGAGGTGCGCCTCTATGACGACGAGGGCAACTTCCTGAAGGCGGATGTCGCGACGAACGGCGTGTGGGAGGCGGCCGGCATTCCGGTGGGTGAATACTCCTTCGCGTACGTCTCGGCGGACGGCGCGCTCGACTCCGCGCGCGTCGTGGCCGCGTTCGCGCAGGGCGACGAGCGGGAGATCGCGCTCGAGGCGAGGCCCGCGATCATGTTCCGCGCGTCCACGCGCTTCGGCGCGATCGACACGGGCGCGGGCGAGAAGCTTGAAGTGCGCTTCGCCGCGACGGGCTACGCGAACAACACGAACGTCGTCGCCGTCCAGTGGGACTTCGGCGAAGGCGATCCTGTCGAGGTGGACGAAGTCGAGACGACGCACACCTACGCCACGACCGGCTACAAGACCGTGCGCCTGCGTCCGAAGTTTGCGGACGGGACGTACGGAGACTGGGACGAAACGGAGAACTACATTCTCGTGAGCGCGCCGGTCGAGACGATCTACAAGGCGAACGCGATCGTCCTTCAGGGCTTCGACGACGCGGGCGCGGTGACGAACGCGGGAACGCTCGTCGTGACGGGAGTCGGCACGAACTGGCTGGAGCTTGCGGGCACGGGCGGCATTCCGCTGGAGGCGGGCGTCGTGATCGCCGGAAGCTACACGAACGCCGAGAACGAGGCCGACTGGTTCGTCCGCAAGGTCGTTGCGGTCAGCGGCGACGCGGGCGGCTGGCGTCTCGCGACGGAATACGGCGACGAGGACGACCTCTACGAGCAGTACTGGTCCAACTGGGGCTTCGGAGCGGCCGAGGAGGAGGGCGGCTCGGGCGGCGCGTCCCTGCATGGCGCGAGCCTTCTTTCCGCGCGCGGCCCCGCGCGGCTCATGTCGGGCGACAAGAAGAAGGGCTTCGGAGACAGGGCGAAGGGCCTGCTGCCGAAGATCTACGGCGAGGGCGGCGTGACGTTCAACGTCATGTGCTCGCCGGACATCACGTGCTTCTATTCCTACTACAGGCTCAACATCAAGGGCACGAACTACGTCACGCGGCGCTTCCGCGACTACCACGAGATGGTGCCGGAGGTCTATGGCGACATGCACCGCGAGCTGCGCATCTTCGGCGACGTGTCGCTCACCGCGAACATCGACATCTCGGCCGAGTACTCGGGCGGATGGAAGAAGGAGTACCAGTACGACCTTCTGCCGAAGGTGATGAAGGCCGCGCCTCAGGCCGCCAAGATCATTCCGCACTTCACGATCAAGGCCGAGGCGGCGGGGAAGATCGGCGGATCGCTCCACGGCGAGGCGTCGGTCATCGGATACATCGACGTGGGCTTCACGAAGGAGACCGGAAAGAAGATCCAGTGGCACAAGCCGGATCCGTTCAAGGGCCACGTCGACATGTCGTTCGAGACGGCCGGGGAGAAGGAGGCGGCCGGAAAGCTGCACGCCTCCGTCGGCGCGGGCTTCGGCGTGACGATGAAGGTGTTCGAGGTGCTGTCGGCGACGGCGGACGTGACGTTCAGCGCGAAGGCGGAAGCCGTGATTCCGTCGAAGGGTCCGTCCAAGGCGTCCATCAACATCGGCTACGACACCGAGATAGCCATGAACTTCATCGACTTCAGCTGGCTCAACGCCGACTGGAAGGTGGGGCTCGACTGGTCGATCGAGGGTCTGTCGTTCTGGGGCATGGAGTGGATTTCGCCCGAGCCGTCGTTCATCTACCGCCAGCCGCACGAAAAGGAGTGGCCGGCGCGCATCACGGTGACGGACCGCTCGAAGACGGGCACGTTCGTGCGGAACAACGGGCGCACCGAGGTGCTGCCGATCACCAGCGTGTCCTGGGACTACGGCCAGGGCCAGACGTACAGCTACGACAAGTCGCAGATCGACAACGGCACGTACAAGCGCCATCGCATCATCGAGTTCAACGAGGAAGGCGAGTACACCGTCTCTCTGAACGTGCAGGGCGGCATCATGCCGAACATTTTCCCGTGCCAGAAGAAGATCAAGATCAAGAAGCCGAAGGAGGATGAGGTCGAAGAGCAGACGAAGATCTACAAGGACGAGTGGTTCGGTCCGCACCAGTCGACGCAGAAGTCCGTCGACCCGAACGCGATGGAGGGTCCCTATGGCGTGGGCGAGAACCGCTACGTGAAGCCTGGCCAGCCGATGACCTACACCGTCTGCTTCGAGAACAAGGCCGACGCGGCGATCGCCGCGCAGGAGGTGTTCGTCGAAAATCCGCTGAGCGAGTACCTCGACTGGAGCACGTTCCGGATGGGCACGGTCTCCGTGGGCGGGCAGCTCATCAGCGGCCTCGACGGCTACACGGCGGATGAGATCGCGTCCGCGACAAGCGCGGGTCTCCCGCTGGCCGCCGAGATCGACCAGACGAACGGCCTCTACAAGACGCGCGCAGAGGTTATGTTCGATGCCGCGACCGGTGTCGCGAGCTGGTATATCCGCGTGCTCGATCCCGCGAAGCGCAAAGGGGGAGACGGCGAGTGCTGGCCGGACGACGATACGGCGGGCGTGCTGCAGCCGAACCTCTTGCCGCCCGACGGCGAAGGCTACATCACCTACACCGTCAACGTGTGCTCGAATGCGCCGGCGTTCGCCGTGATCGACAATTCGGCGGAAATCGTGTTCGACCAGAACCCCGCGATCGTCACCGACCCGGCGTGGTGGAACACGGTGTCGCCGGTCGACGAGGAG
>JAEEOY010000219.1 GCA_016284515.1 Kiritimatiellia bacterium
CATCTCCTTCATGACCTCCAGCTGACGCCGCATCGCGCCCTTGTCGAACGCCATGCCGAGCGGACCGAGGTCGGAGTGCAGGTTCACGCCCTTGAGCTGCAGGCGGCGTCCGTTGAGGTGGAAGCCGTCGTCCGCAGTAAACTCGGCGGTGCGGATTCCGTACCTGTACGTCTTGCCGCACACCATGGTCTCGTAGAGCTTCGGATTGGAGACGTCCCACATCACCGGGTTCTCCACGTCGAACTCGTTCACGATTTCGCTCGAGCTGACGGGCGTGCGGTACGTGACGCGTACCTTCGCGCGCTCGGGCGTCACGTCGGTGACCGTTATCTTCACCGAGCCCCATATCGCGCGGTCCTCCGCATCCTCCACGACGAGCTTGACGTCGCGGTAGATGCCCGCGCCCGGATACCACCGGCTGCCGTGCTTCGTCGTGTCCGCCTTGACCACGAGCTCGTTCTTCTCGCCGAACTTCAGCTTCGCGGTGAGGTCGACTTCGAACGACATGTAGCCGTAGTCCCACCCGCCGACCTTCTCGCCGTTGAGGAACACCTCAGGATTCGACATGACGCCGCCGAAGCGGAGCGCGACGAACCTGCCCGCGACCTCGAGCGGAAGCTCAATCGTGCGCCGGTACCAGCCGACGCCCTTCCACGGGAGCTTGCCTGTGTTGCCGTCGCCGTTGGCGTCGAACGGACCGGAGATCGCCCAGTCGTGCGGAACCCTTACCTTCGTCCACTCCTTCTGGTCGCGCGAGAACTCCCATCCGTCGTGAAGGACGAACTCGCCCTCGACAGGACCCTCCTCCGCCGCGAGGACGGACTTGACCTCTGCCCTTATCGCCTCCCTCGCGCTCTCGTCCTGCGCGAGGACGTATCCGCGCAGATAGTACGGCATCCACCCCTTCGTCCACGACGTGTCCTTGAACGGCTCGTCGTAGAGCGCCTGGTCCGGAAGCACGTCATCCGTCGTTCCGGCCTTGCCGTCCGGCCCCATCGAGTAGAGCGTCGGGTACTCGCCTTCGCCGTTGCACACGTAGACGTAGTCGTGTCCCCACGGATCCTGCACGACGTGGTTGATGTACGGACCGTTCCAGTTCTTCTTCTTCGGCGTGATCGCCGCGAGCGCCTCCAGTCCCTCCTCCGTCGACGGATAATTCCCGACGTGGTAGCGGTAGCGCCCCAGCGCCTCCGCAAGCGAGTCGACCGACCTGCGCACCTGCAGCTGCGCGCGAGAGATGCGCTCCGGCCCGCCCTTTCCGGCGACCGACAGCACGAGCGAGCCGAGCACGGCGAGACCCAGCACGACGACGGCATAGAAGACGATGCCCTTCTTGAGCTTCGGCACGCCTCCGCCCAGCGCAGCGCGCTTCATAGCGTATTCGCGCTCGATCGCCTTGATCGCCGCGATGCGCTTCCTCTTCTTCGGATCCTTAGTCGGGAACTTCTTTCTCAGTGCAGAATAATCCACCATCGCCATGCCCTCTCTTTACATCCTAAAAAAACGCCCGGAAACCACTATTCGAGAATCCCTCCGACAGCGAGCGAAATCGCCTCGGCGATGCGCTCGTGCCCCGCCGCGGACGGATGCAGCCTGTCGCGCTCACCGTTGCTGAAAAACGGAACGTGCGCGTCGGAGACGGGATAGAGTCCGCTGTCCGCGTTGATGTCCACGACCTTCGCCGCCCAGACGCCGCCAGCCTCCTTCACCGCCTCGACGTAGTCGTCGATGAAGAGCCCAAGTTCGTTCGAGTGGAACTCGTCCGGCTGCACGTTGTTCGCGCCGAACGTCGCGAAGCCGCGGTGGATCGGCGTGAGAAGGACGAAACGCGACGTCGGGAAGCTCGTCTTGAGGAACGACATCGCGGAGTTGATGCGTCCGCGCAGCGTCGAGCCGTCCATGGAAAGCGCGCGCTTCTTCACGGCGACCTCGCGTCCGTTCCTGTTAACCTTCACGTCGGAAACCTCGTACCACTCGCCGAGCGGGACGTTCGCGTTGTAGTCGTTCGTGCCGGCGAAGACAAACACGACGTCCGGGCACTCCTTGTGGTCCTTCATGTACGCCCGCGCCTGGTCCGCAATGTGCGACCACTGTTGTCCGTTGATGCCGTAGACGAGCGGACTGAATCCGTACCAGTCTCCTAGGAAACCCCAGTAGTTCTTGGTGCAGCCGATGTGGCGCCTGTCTGTGATCGAGTCGCCGAGGAACAGCACCTTCTTCGAGGGTTTCGCGTACTGCGCGAGCCAGGCGGCGGCCTCGTCGGACCACACGTCCGTCGCGTGGCCCGTCCTGCGCAGCCCGTAGCCGTGTCCACCGTTCGGATATATCTTCGCCGTCGACTTGACGCCGGCCATGCGCAGATGCCAGTCGTAGGTCACCGTCGTCTCGATCTGGCAGAAGTCGTCGACCGACTGCGCGATGAACGCCGGAGGCGTCTCGGCGTCGACGGGATACTCAGGGCGGATCTCCATTCCCTTCCATCCCTTAGACGGATTCGACGGATCGTTGCGGAAGCGTATGTCCCACGGATAGATCGGCATCTGGAAGTCTGGACGGCACGAATAGTCGTCCGCGTCGTCGACGCGCTCGTAGAGCCTCTTGCGCCAGTTGGTGGACGCGCGGATCGCGAGGTTGGCGCCGGCGGAGAAGCCGATGACGCCGACGCGTCCCGGGTCGATGCCGTACTTCGCCGCGTCGCGCCTCAGGATGCCTATCGCGCGCTGCACGTCGCACAGCGCCGCGTCGCGCTGCTCCGGCGCGCGGTAGATGAGAACCGCGGCCGAGAAGCCGAGCGAGTTGAGCCACTCGGCGATCTCAGTGCCCTCCTTGTTCCATCCGAGCTGCCAGTAGCCTCCGCCGGGAAGGATCACCACGACGCCCTTCGCGCCTTCGCCCGCCGCGGGGAAGAACGTGAAGAACGGATCGTTCACGTCCGACACGACGAGGTTGCGCTGCCAGAGCTCGTGCTCCATCTTCTTGAGAGGCTTGTCGTTCGCCTTCATCGGCACCTTGCCCTCGGGCCACAGCTTAGTGTCCGCGGCGGGATCGTGCTTCCAGAGCTCCTCGACGAGCGCCGCGCGCGCCTCGGGCGTGCTGTCGTCCGCGCAGTACCGCGCGGGATAGTGGCGTTCCTTCGAAACCTCCTCCGGCGTCTTCGCGACGACGGACGAAACGGCCGCGAGGCACAAAGCCGCGGCAAATGCGCCGCGCAAGGGCGACGCGCCGACAAGAGTATTCATCTTCATACTGAGATTTTACCACACATCACCCCGCCGCGCAATAGCGGCAGGTCATTCGGACCGCTACCGCGTCTCCAGGAGCATCTTGGCGCGCGCGTTGCCGAGGCGCGCGGCGCGGTAGAGCCACGTCTCTCCCGCGGCAAGATCCCGCTCGACGCCGCGTCCGTCCAGATAGCATTCCCCCACGAACGTCTGCGCCGGGGCGTGTCCGCTCTTCGCCGCCTCAAGCGCAAGAGCAAACGCGCCTTCGCGGTCCTGGTCGACTCCGATTCCGTGCATCTTGCAGAACGCGAGGTCGCTCATCGCGGCGAGGTTCTTCTGCCCCGCCGCGAGCGTGTACCACTTCACCGCCTCGGCAACGTCCCTCTCGCACCCCCTGCCCCTGTGGAGGCAGAGTCCGAGCGACGCCTGCGCGTCGGAGTTGCCGGCCTTCGCCGCCATGCGGTACCATCTTACGGCCTCAACCTCGTTGGTCCACGTTCCCTGTCCGTACATGTACGCCTCAGCAAGCGCGCACTGGGCGAGGGGATTCCCTTCCTCCGCCAGCCCCTTCAGTCTCATGAAGTACGCGGCCGCAGGCTCGTTCGGACCCTTCGCGACGGTGACGAGGCGCGGCGGCGGATTAAGACTTCTCGCCGCCCACTCGCGCAGCTCGCCGAGGTGGCAGAGCGCGACACATGATGCGACTAGCGCGACGACGGCGAGCGCGGCAAATGCGCCGCGCACGAACCGGCCTCGCCGAAGCGCGGAGGCGAACGCGGCCGCCGATGGATACCTGTCGCCAGGAAGCTCGCGCGTGGCGGTGCGGATCACGCCTCTCGCGAACGACGGCGGACTCCCCGCGTAGAGCGCGCGAAGCATCTTTCCGAGCGCGAACACATCGCTCTGCACCGACGCCTCGCCCTTAAGGAGCTGCTCTGGCGCCGCATAGTCGAGCGTCCCGACGCCGACGGGCTTGCCGTCGATTATGGAAACGCCGCGTCCGTGGCGCACTATCGGATCCGTCACGGCCGTCCCGCGGCGCTTGATGAGACCGAGGTCGATCAGCACCGGCTCCCCGTCCGGACGCACCAGCACGTTCCCCGGCTTCAGGTCGCGGTGGATGTACCCCGCGTCGTGGAGATCCTGCACCGCCTTCGCGACGCGGCACATGAACCACGGTACGTCGCGGCGCGGCATGGGGTCGGGGATCGGAAGCAGGTGCTCCATCACATAGTATGGCGAGCCCTCGAACTCGCCGCCGTCCATATAGCGCGGAAGCGACGGGAGGGATAGGAACTTGAGAGCGTCGGCCTCGGACATGAAGCGCTCCTTGAGCCCGCGCGTGCCGTCGACGAGCAGCTTCAGCGCGCCCTCGTGTCCGTAGCTGACGTTCGTCACTCGGTACACCTCGGCGGAGAGGCCGCGTCCGAGATACGCCTCGACGCGCCAGCATCCGACGACGTCGCCGCGCGAAAGCCGAGCGGACGGCTCCGCGCCGAACGTGCCGGACTCAAGCCAGCTCTCTACTCCCTTAGCGTCCAAGTGTGTGAATTCCTTTCCCTATTCGCTGAGAAAGTATACCATTTTCCCCTGCGCCGTGAAAGCGCCGCGCGTCCGCTGGCGCGGGAAATTTGGTAGAATATGCGTCAAACCGAAAAAGACAACTGCGGAGCAAACATGTCGATAGCCGATATTCCGAAGCCGGCCGGAGTGGCCGTTACAGTGGCGATGCTGGTCGCGAGCAACCTCTTCATGACGTTCGCCTGGTACTGGCACCTGCGCGCTCAGAAGCCGGGCGCGTCGAGCTGGCCGCTCATCGCGATAATCCTGCTGAGCTGGGCGATCGCCCTCGTCGAATACATAATCGCCGTGCCGGCCAACAGGCTCGGCGCGGCGTCGGGGCTCAACGTCGCCCAGCTCAAGATCATACAGGAGGTAGTCACCGTGTGCGTGTTCGTCCCGTTCATGATCCTGTTCATGGGCGAGAAGTGGCGCTGGGACTACCTATGGGCGCTCCTCTGCATGGTCGGCGCGGTCTACTTCGTCAACCGCGCTCGGCTCTGACGGACGCCCCGGCCTACTCCTCTCCGCGGGAGACGGAGAGGAAGTCGGCGATCACTTCGGTGAACGCAGCCCTGTCGGGAGACTCCACCGTCACGCTCTTGCCGAGCGCACCGGGAACAGAGATCGAATCGGAGCCCGAGAACAGCGCCCACGCGTCGAGTCCGCGCAGAAGGCTCTCGGACTGCCCCAGGAGGTGATGGCTGTGGGGGAGTCCGTCCAGCGCGCCGCAGTCGGCGAGCGCGCGGCACACGAGCTCCTGGTCGCTCTCCTTCATCTTCTTCGCCTTTACGGCGTACGCGCAGTCGATGCAGATCGCGATCGCGACGGCGTATCCGTGCGGAAGCTTGTAGCCGCTCATCGCCTCGAGCCTGGCCGCGCACCAGAGCGCAAACGTGGGATACGGCTTTCCGGCGCGGGACGCGGCGCACTCCGCGACCGTCTCCTTCAGTGCGTCGTAGTCGCGCGAGCGAATCGCCTCAGCGCGCTTCGCGAGCTTCTTCATGAGCGGACCGTCGCAGACGGCGGCATACCTCACGGCCTCGCCGAAGCCGGCGCGCCACACTCCGTCGAGGACGGTCTTGGCAAAGAGAGGGTCAACCACCACCGCAGCGGGCTCGCTGCGGATGCGGAACGCATCCTTTACGGCCACAGTGTCCACCGCCGCGTACTCTGCGAAGGCGGCGTCGAGCATCGACGCGACCGTCGTCGGCATGCGGAGCACCTTGATCCCCCCGCGCACCTGCGCGGCGGCGTATCCCGCCACGTCGAGGACCGTTCCGCCGCCGAGCGCTATGACGACGTCGTTGACGCCGAGCTTCGCGTCGACAAGCGAATTGGCCACGAGCATCGCGCTCTGGAAGTTGTCCGTCTTGACCTTCTCGCCGCCCGAGATGACGACGGGGTTCGCCGCGAGCTGGACGGAGTTGTCCTGGAAGAACTTCCCCATCTTGCGCCCGAGTCCCTCGGTGCGCTGCACGACGTTCGCGTCCGCGACTACGGCGACGCGCGGGGATTCGGACCCCGCTACGGCCTTAAGCGTCTCCGCGAGCTGAGCGCCGCCCTCGGCGAACGCGTCCTCCACGATCTTGACCGGATATTTTGCCTCAGTGCTTTTTCTTGCCATGTTCCAACAGTTCCTGCGCGTGTTTCCTCGTCACGCTCGTTAGCTTTTCGCCGCCGAGCATGCGGGCGATTTCCGAAACCCGGTCATCGCCCTCTACAACTGAAATCCTCGTCCTAGTGCGTCCTCCCGAGACGCCCTTGGACACAACGAAATGCCTGTCGCCGTACACCGCGCTCTGCGGAAGGTGCGTTATCGCCAGCACCTGGTGCGTCGCCGCGACCGCGCGCATCTTCTCCCCTACGGCCCTTCCGACCTCGCCGCCTATGTTCGCATCGATCTCGTCGAAGACCAGCACCTCCGTCTCGTCGTGCGAGGCGAGCACAGTCTTGAGCGCCAACATCACGCGCGCGATCTCGCCCGAGCTCGCGATCGCGGCGAGCGGACGCGCCGTCTCGCCAGGGTTTGGCTCGAACATGTACGCGACGGCGTCGCATCCGTGCGCCGACATCTCCGCCGGCTCCACCGCGACGCCGAACTTCGCCTGCAGGAAGCCGAGGTCGCGGAGCTCCTTCGTAACCGACTTGGCGAGCTTCTCCGCCGCCGTCCTGCGGCGCTTCGTCAGCTCGGCGCCCGCCTTCCTCGCGTCGCCCTCCGCCGCGGCAAGTCTGCCGCGCAGCTCCTCGAGCCTCTCGTCACGATGCTCGAGGTCGTCGAGCTTCGCGCGCTTCTCCGCAAGCGCCGCCACGGGATCGCCGTACTTGCGGCGCATGCGGCTCACGACAGCGAGTCTGCGGTCGAGCTCCTCGAACGCCGCGGGGTCCGCGTCTATGCGGCTCACCGCGTCCGCCACGCTGCGCGACAGCTCGTCGATCCTCACCGAAATCTCCTCCGCCTCCGCGGCCCACTCCTTCGCTGCGGGGAAATGGCGCGCAACGGACGCGAACATGGGGCCGAGCTTGGCGAGGATCGCCTCCGCGCCGTCGTCGCCTCCAAGCGCCTCCGTGATCGCGTTCGCGCCGTCCACGATCTCCGCGGCGTGCGCCGCGGCGGCGTGCCGTTCGGCGAGATCGTCGTCTTCGGACGTGACGTTCGCCTCCTCGAGCTCGCCAACCTGGAACTTCAGAAGATCGATTTCGTCCGCGACAGGAGTGCCGCCCTCGAGCGCCGCGATCTCGTCCGCAACCGCGCGCCACTCTCCGTACGCCTTCTCGTACTTCGCGCGCGACACGCCGCCGAAGCGGTCGAGTACATCGCGCTGGAAGCCTTCGTCGAGGATGTTCTGGTTTGCGCGCGGACCATGTATGTCGACGAGCCTGCGGCCTAGCTCCTTGAGTTCCGCAACCGCTACGCTCTCGTCGTCAACCCACGCGCGGGAGCGCCCCTCTGCCGTGACGGTGCGGCGCACGGTGCGTCCGTCGAACTCCGCCTCAACCTCAGCCTCCTTCGCGCCGTCGCGGACAACAGAGGAATCGGCGCGCCCACCGAGCACAAGCTCAAGCGCACCCATGAGCACGGACTTTCCCGCACCCGTCTCGCCGGTTATCACATTTAGCCCGGGGCCGAACTCCACTTCCGCCCTCTCGACTATGGCAAGGTTAGAAACTGTAAGTCGCCGCAACATCCCGTAAACAGATGGTGGAGCGGGCGATGGGAATCGAACCCACGTAAGAAGCTTGGGAAGCTCCTATTCTGCCATTGAATTACGCCCGCAGAAAAAACAAACTTGGCGGAGAGAGAGGGATTCGAACCCCCGATACCCTTGCGGGTATGCATGATTTCGAGTCATGTGCATTCAACCAGGCTCTGCCATCTCTCCAGCAACGGTTGGATATGATATCAAATGTGACGCGGCGTGTCAATGCCCAGCAGGCCAAGTCCCGCAGAAAGGACTTTACCGAAGAGAACGCACAGCCTCAGGCGCGACGCGCGCACCTCCGGCTCGCTCTTCAGGATCGGCGAGCTCTGGTAGAACGTCGAGTAGAGCTGCGCCGTCTGGAACAGGTAATCCGCGAGCACGCTCGGCTTGTACGCCTCCGCCGCGCGCACCACCGCGCCCGGAAACTCCAGCAGCTGCAGCGAAAGCCGCTTCTCCGCCGGAGTTGAAACGGCGAAGCCGATATCCTTGGGCAGGGGCGAGGCCCCGTCCGTTCCTCCCGCCTTCTCGACGAGCGAGCAGACGCGCGCGTACGCGTACTGCAGGTACGGACCCGAGTTGCCTTCGAGCGCAAGTGCCTTGTCCCAGCTGAAGTCGATGTCGGTGATCGGATCGTGCGAAAGGTCGGAGTACTTGACCGCGCCGTAGCCGATCGCCTCGGCGAGCTTCACGTCTTCGTCCGTGGGCTGTGGCGCGGGCGCGCCTTCCGTCCCGCGACGCGACATGACGATCGCGAGAGAGCGCTTAACGGCCTCAGCGAGGAGCTCGTCGAGCTTGATGAGGTTGCCCTCGCGCGTGGAGATCGCCTTGCCCTGGTAGGACATGAGACCGAACGGAACATGCACGAGCTTCGTCGTGTAGCCCATCTTCGCGGCGATGGAGAACCACTGCTTGAAATGGAGCTGCTGGCGCGCGTCGGTGACGTATATGATGCGCTCGGGATCGTACTCCTCGACGCGCGTCTTCACGCACGCGAGGTCGCTCGTGGTGTAGTTGTAGCCTCCGTCGGACTTCCTCACGATCGCAACGCCGAGCTTCTCCTCCTCGAGGTTGACGACAAGCGCGCCCTCGCTCTCGACGGCCAGCCCCATCTCCTGGAGCTTCTTCACGACGCCCGGCATGGTGTCGTTGTAGTACGACTCGCCGCGGTACGTGTCGAACTTCACGCCGAGCTTCGCGTACATGCGGTCGAACTCGCCGATGGAGATGTCGATGAAGCGCTTCCAGAGCGCGAGGTTGTCCTTGTCTCCCTGCTGCAGCTTCACGAGCTCCTGCTTGCACGACTCCTTCCAAAGTCCGTCCTCCTCCTTCGCCTTCGCGGCGGAGAGGACATAGCACTTCTCGAGGTTCGCGACGGTGAGGTTGTCGCGCTCCTCCTGCGTCAGGAGCTCGCGGTAGCCCTTGATGAGGATTCCGAACTGAGTGCCCCAGTCTCCGAGATGGTTGTCCGCGACGACGCGGTAGCCGAGCGAGCGGAAGATTCGGTCGATCGCGCTGCCGATGACGGTCGAGCGGATGTGCCCGATGTGCATCTGCTTCGCGGCGTTAGGGGACGAGTAGTCGATGACGACGCACTTGCCCTCGCCGGACTGCGGGATGCCGCACTTCTCCGCCGCGTCGAGGTCCGCAAGGCGGGACGCGAGCCAGGCGGAGGAGACCGTGAGGTTGAGGAAACCCGGCCCCGCGATCTCCACCTTCTCGAAGACGTCGTTGCCCTTCAGCGCCTCGGCGACCTTCGCGCCGACCTCGCGCGGGTTCGACTTGGCCTTCTTGGCAAACTTCAGCGCGTCGTTGCACTGGTAGTCGCCGAATTTCGGATCGGTCGCGGGCACGACCCTAACGCCCCCGAAGTCTTCACCGGGATAGGCCTTCTCGAAGGCCGCCTTGACAATTTCGCTCAGTTCCATAGTCGCGATATTATACCAAAAATCGGGGCGCTACAGCAGGTTGCGCTGGATCTTGCCGGAGATCGTCTTCGGCAGCTCGTCGCGGAAGACCACGATGCGCGGGTACTTGTAGGGGGCGGTGTGCTCCTTGACGTAGCGCTGCACCTCCTCCTTGAGCGTGTCCGTCCCGGCCACGCCCTTGACGAGGACGATGGACGCCTTCACGACCTGCCCGCGGATCGGATCCGGCGCGGCGCTTACGCCGCACTCCAGGACGAACGGCAGCTCCATGATGACGTTCTCGATCTCCGCGGGGCCGATGCGGTATCCGGACGACTTGATGACGTCGTCAGCGCGCCCGACGTAGTGGTAGTATCCGTTCTCGTCCTTCCACGCGAGGTCGCCCGTGTGGTAGAATCCTCCGCGCCACACCTCGTCCGTCTTCTCCGGATCCTTGTAGTAGCCGAGGAAGATGCCGGGGTGCGGGTTCGCCCTGTCCGTCCTGACGACGATCTCGCCGTTCTCTCCGGGCGGAACGCTGTTGCCATCCGTGTCGACGAGATCCACGCCGTAGTCCGGCACGGGCTTGCCCATCGAGCCGGGCTCGAGCTCGTCGCCTAGCAGGTTCGCGAGCGAAAGCGTCGTCTCGGTCTGGCCGAAGCCCTCGGCTATCTCGAGTCCCGTCGCGCGCTCGAACTGAGTCCACACCTCGGGGTTCAGAGCCTCGCCCGCGGTCGTCGCGTGGCGGACGGACGTGAAGTCGTACTTCGAGATGTCCTGCTTGATGAGCATGCGGTAGATGGTCGGCGGAGCGCAGAACGTCGTGATGTTGTACTTCTCGAACATCGGCAGCACCTTCTCGGCGTCGAAGCGCTCGAAGTCGTACGTGAAGACCGCGCCCTCGCACAGCCACTGTCCGTAGAACTTGCCCCAGAGCGCCTTGCCCCATCCGGTCTCGGATATCGTGAAGTGCAGCCCGTCGCGCTCGACGAGGTGCCAGTACTTCGCGGTGACGTAGTGTCCGAGCGCGTACTTGCAGCTGTGCAGCGCCATCTTCGGATACCCCGTCGTGCCGCTCGTGAAGAACATGAGCATCGGGTCGTTGCCGTGCGGCGAGTCCGCGGTGCGCTCGAAGACGTCAGAGAACGCCGGAACCTCCGCGTTGAAGTCGTGCCAGCCATCGCGCCTGCCGTAGACGAGCACCTTCTGGAGATGCGCGCCTATCTCCTTCTCGGCGGCGTCCGCCTCGATCGCGACGTCTCCGTCACCCGTGCAAAATATCGCCTTGACGTCGCCCGCCTTGAAGCGGTATGTGAGGTCGTGCACCTTCAGCTGGCTCGTCGCCGGAATCGCCACCGCGCCGAGCTTGTGGCACGCGAGCATCGTCGGCCAGAACTGGAAGTGGCGCTTCAGTATGAGCATCACCTTGTCGCCCTTGCCGATCCCGAGCGACTTCATGTAGTTGGCGACGCGGTTGGACTGCTCCATCATGTCCTTGAACGTGAAGCGCCTCTCGCGCATATGCGCCGAGACGTGCAGCATCGCGAGGCGGTTGGGGTCCTTCTTCGCGATCTCGTCAACTATGTCGAACGCGAAGTTGAACTCGTCCTCATGCTCGAAGCGGACGTGCTCGAGCTTGCCCTCTCCGTCCTCCTCGCACTTGACGAACTTCTCCGCGAGAAGCGGCTCGTTCGGCTTGCGGCGGCGCATCCTGACCATCGGAAGCGACTGCTCCTCCGTGTCGCCGGCCATGATCATCGCGATAAACTCGCACTTCTTCCCGCCGACGGCGATCATTCCGTGCGGAGTCGACGAATTGTAGAATATCGAGTCGCCGGCGTTCAGCGTCTCCTCGTGGTCTCCCACCTTCACGCGCATCGAGCCGGACACGACGTAGTCGAACTCCTGGCCCGCGTGCGTCGTCGTGTGTATCGGCATCTTCTGCTGGCGCTCGTCGTAGTCGTATGTCACGAAGTACGGAGTCGCGAGGCGGCTCTTGAACATCGCCGCCATGTTGCGGATGAGGATGCCCTGCTCGTTCACCGTCACCGGACCCTGCCCCGCGCGGTTGACCTGGAAGTGGGAGAGCTTGGCCGTGTGGCCCTCGAGAAGCGCCGTGATGTCGATCCCGAACGCAAGCGCGCACTTGTGGAGGAACGTGAACGGCGGATCCATCGTCCCCGCCTCAATCGCCACGTAGTCCCTCTCGTTCACGTCCGTAAGCCTGGCCATCTCGGCGGTCGTCTTGCCGCCTATCTCGCGCAGCTCCTTGATGCGCGACGCCATCTCCCTCAACTCGTTCATCTTCTTGACTCCGTTGTCTTTTTTTGTTTTGTTTTTCTGAAAATGCAGAAAGCGGACCGCCTTGTTGACGATCCGCTTTTCTGGTGCATTTGGTTTCGAACTGACCGGAACGATTAGCCGACAGCCTTACCAGCGGATCCGCACCCGCTAATAATAATGCTAATTCGAATAATCTTCTGGTTGTTCATTGGCGCACATTATATCATATTTTTTCGTCGCTGTGTCGTATCCGTGTGGTACGGATTTCATCTCACGACGAAATTGACCATTCTCTTCGGCACCGCGACGACCTTGACGATCGTCTTGCCCTCGAGGAACTTCGCGACGTCGGCGTTCGCCTTCGCGGCCGCCTCCATCTCCGCGGGAGTCGCCGCGACAGGCACCTTGACGCGTCCGCGCAGCTTGCCCATCACCTGCACCGGTATCTCGATCTCGTCCTCGACGAGCGCCGAGGGATCGAACTTCGGCCACGGCTCGTACGCAAGCGTATTGCCGTGCCCGAGGAACTGCCAGAGCTCCTCGCCGAGGTGCGGCGCGAAGGGGGAAAGGCAGAGAACGAACTTTTCAAGATATTCCTTAGGCAGGGGTGCGGGGCCGCCCGAGGTCCCGTCCGTTCCCTTGGCAAAGTCCTCCGCCTCGTTCACAAACACCATCATCGCGGAGATCGCGGTGTTGAAGTTCATCGTCTCGAGGTCTTCGCCGACCTTCTTGACCATCGCGGCGAGGCTCTTCGCCTCTGCCTTGGTCATCGCGCGGTCAACGACCGGTGTCTCCGTGACGAGGCGGTTGGCGCGCTTGAGGAAGCGGAACACCCCCTCGACGCCCTTCGTCGACCAGGGCTTCACGGCCTGCAGCGGACCCATGAACATCTCGTAGAGGCGGAGCGAATCAGCGCCGTAGTCGCGTATCACGTCGTCGGGATTGACCACGTTCTTTAGCGACTTCGACATCTTTGCGGGGAACTCCGTGAGCTCCTCCATCTCGCCGCCCTCCTCGGCACCCCACGGCTTGCCGTCGCGCCATTCGATCTTGTCCATCGGCACAAGCACTCCGCGCTTCGTCTTGTACGCCATACCGAGGATCATCCCCTGGTTGACGAGACGCTGGAACGGCTCCGGCGTGGGAACATACCCGAGGTCGAAGAGGACCTTGTGCCAGAAGCGCGCGTAGAGGAGGTGCAGAACCGCGTGCTCCGCTCCGCCGACGTAGAGGTCGACGGGAAGCCACTTCTTGAGAAGCTCGGGATCGGCAAAGCACTTGTCGTTCGTAGGATCGATGTAGCGCAGATAGTACCAGCAGCTTCCCGCCCACTGCGGCATCGTGTTCGTCTCGCGAACGCCCTTCTTCCCCGTCTTCGGGTCGACGACGTTCACCCAGTCCGTCGCCTTCGCGAGCGGCGGCTCTCCCGTGCCCGTCGGCTTGTAGTCCGCAAGCTCGGGAAGCGTGAGCGGCAGGTCGTTTTCGTCGACGAGCGACTGCGTGCCGTCCTCCCAGTGGATCACCGGGAACGGCTCGCCCCAGTAGCGCTGACGCGAGAAGAGCCAGTCGCGGAGCTTGTACTGCGTCTTCGCCTTGCCGACGCCCTTTTCCTCGAGCCACTTGATCATCGCCGGACGCGCCGCCTCGACGGAGAGTCCGTTGAGGAAGCCCGAGTTCACCATCACTCCGGTTGCGATGTCGGTGAACGCCTCGCTGCCGGTGTAGGGGGCCCTTCCATCCTTGGGCTGGGGTGCGGGCGCGCCAGAGCGCCCGTCCGTTCCATTCGCCACGACCTGGTAGATCGGCAGGTTGAACACCTTCGCGAAATCGAAGTCGCGCTCGTCGTGCGCGGGAACGGCCATGATCGCGCCCGTTCCGTAGCTCGCGAGAACGTAGTCGGAGATGAAGATCGGCAGCTTGTCGCCGTTGACGGGATTAACGCCCACGACTCCGTCGAGCCTCACGCCCGTCTTCTCCTTGTTGAGCTCGGTGCGCTCGAGGTCGCTCTTGGAGGCGGCCTTCTTCTGGTAGGCCTTCACCTCCTCGGCGTTCTTGAGCGTGCCGTCCTCGAGCCACTTCGCGACAAGCGCATGCTCGGGCGAAAGCACCATGTAAGTCGCGCCGAAGAGCGTGTCGCAGCGGGTGGTGTAAACAGTAATCTTCTCGGCGGCGCAAGCGCCGCCTGTCAGGACGCCGAAGTCCACCAGCGCGCCGGTCGACTTGCCGATCCAGTTGCGCTGCATCTCCTTGATGCCCTCGGGCCAGTCGAGCGTGTCGAGGTCATTGAGGAGGCGCTCGGCGTACTCGGTGATCTTGAGCATCCACTGGCGCATCGGACGGCGGATGACGGGATGGTTCCCGCGCTCGCTCCTGCCATCGATGACTTCCTCGTTCGCAAGGACCGTTCCGAGCGCGGGGCACCAGTTGACCGGCACTTCCGCGACATAGGCGAGCCCCTTCTTGTAGAGCTGCTCGAAGATCCACTGCGTCCAGCGGTAGTACTTGGGGTCGGTAGTGTTGACCTCGCGGTCCCAGTCGTAGGAGAAGCCGAGCGCGCGGATCTGCTCGCGGAAGCGGTCGACGTTCTTCTTCGTGGTGATTGCTGGATGCGTGCCCGTCTCGACGGCGTACTGCTCGGCGGGGAGTCCGAAGGCGTCCCATCCCATCGGATGCAGCACGTTGAAGCCCTTCATGCGCTTGTAGCGGCAGAGGATGTCCGTCGCCGTATATCCCTCCGGGTGCCCGACGTGAAGGCCCGCTCCCGACGGATACGGGAACATGTCGAGGCAGTAGAACTTAGGACGGTCATCCTTGGGCTGGGGTGCGGGCGCGCCAGAGCGCCCGTCCGTTCCGTCCGTCGTCTTGAACGTCTTGTTCTCCAGCCAGTACTTCTGCCACTTCTTCTCGATGGCAGAGAAATTGTATTCGCTCATTGCTGCTTCTGATCTTCGGCGTGCGCGGCGATCGCTTTCTGAATAAGACCCGACACGTCGTTGGTCGCCGCAGCGACGCCGGCTTTTACGGCGTAGTAGATAGCCTTGTGGGAAGAGCTGCCATGTCCGATGATGACCGCCCCCGGGACGCCGAGAAGCGGCGCTCCGCCGTAGATCTCGGGGTCGAGCTGGTTCTTGAGCGAGCGGAACGCGCCGCGCAGGAGTATCGCGCCGAGGAAGCGCAGAGGCCCCTTGAAGCACTCCTTCTTGAGCCAGTAGACAATCGCCTTGGCGATGGACTCGGTCGTCTTGAGGACGACGTTTCCGACGAAGCCGTCGCAGACGGCGACGTCGATGTGACCCTTGTAGAGGTCCTTGCCTTCGATGTTGCCGACGAAGTTGATGTCCTTGACCTCCTTGAGGAGCGGGAACGTCGCCTTCGTCATCTCGTTGCCCTTGCAGTCCTCCGTGCCGATGGACACGAGACCGACCGCGGGCACGCCGCGCTTCAGCACCGCCTTCGAGTAGGCGTTGCCCATGATCGCGAACTGGACGAGCCACTCGGGGTGGCAGTCCATGTTCGCGCCCGCGTCGAGGACGAGGAGCGGACGCTTCGGGTTCCTGTTCGGCATCACCGTGGCGATCGCCGGACGCTTCACGCCCGGGATGCGCCCGAGCGTGAGAATCGCGCTCGTCGCGACGGCGCCGGAGTTGCCGGCGGACACAAAAGCGTCCGCACGCCCCTCCTTGACGAGGCGCATCGCCACGTTGATGGAGCAGTCCTTCTTCTTCTTGACGGCGTCGACAGGCGATTCGTCCATCTCCGCCACGTCGGGCGCATGGACGATCTCGAGAAGACCGCGCTCGATTGCAGTCTGGGCGGACTTCTTGAGGTCCTTCTCCAGCTTGCCGAGCTCCTCCTGGATGGGAGCAAGCTGCCCCACCAGGAGAATCTTCACGTTAGGTATGCCGACAGCGGCCTCAACCGCGCCGACGACTATCTCGCCAGGGGCATAGTCGCCCCCCATCGCGTCAAGGGCAATCCGCGTCATATGCGGAAACCTCCCGAAAGCGGATTACTCAGCCGCCGCAACGACCTTGCGGCCCTTGTACGTGCCGCACTTCGGGCACGCGCGGTGCGAACGGACCGCCGCGCCACACGCGGGGCAGGTGCCGACCTGGGCGAGGATGGGCTTCTCGAGGGAAGCGACACGTTCGCGTTTACGGCGCTTGGACACACGGTTCTTAGGACTTGCCATTTTCTTTTTCTCCTTTGTTTAAGCTGTCGAGCACGTTCCATCTATCGTCGGACGGCATCTCCGCCGTCTGTTCGATCCCCGGGCAGGTCTCGTCGCAGACCGGGTAAGTAGGTAGGGCGAGTATTATACTCTCTCTTATCTCTTCCGTCAAATCGACCTCGGGCGATTTCTCAGGAATCTCGAAGGAGGCCGTGAAGTCGCCTACCTTCACGGTGTCGTCAAAGTCCTTCCCACACCGGCTGCAGACCAGGTCGAAGTCCTGCTCAAGCGTGCCGCGCACGAGAAGTTCCGTTCCGAACACCTGGAGAGTGAGGCCATAGCGCACCCCGCCGAACGCCTTCACGTACGGTTCGTTGAGGTCCACGCACTCGACTTCGCCCTCGATGGTCTCGCCATCGGGGTCGATTCGCGACGTGTCTATGGTCAATTTCGCCTCCATGACCTATAATTATACCAAAAATTCGCCGGTCTGTGTGCGACAGACGGCACTAAGTAGCGAAAATCGCACCGCGCGCGGCAAATGCGCCGCGGTTTCAGCCGACGGCAAGCTGCGGATCGAGGGGCCTGACGCGAATCGCCTTGCGCTCGGCCGGACAGTAGTTCTCGCACCTGCCGCACCCGACGCACTTCGCCGCGTCCACCTTCGGATGCGCCACCTGGCCCTCCTCGTCGGCGACGAGCGATATCGCGTCCGTCGGACACCTCTCGCTGCACAGCGTGCACGTATCCCCCTTCGTCGTCCGGCAGTCCTCCCGCGACCACTCCGCGAGGCCGATCTTCACGACCTCCCCCGTCCGCCTCGCAAGCGCCTTCGCCGGACACACCTCGGCACAGCGCGAGCAGGACGGATCGCACGCCCCCTTCGCGAAGTCGAGCTTGGGAAGCATCCAGCCTCCAAGTCCGTAGTCCAGAAGCCCCGCGTGGGCCAGGGCCTTTTCAGGACACGACGATATGCACAGTCCGCATGCCGTGCAGGAACGCGAGAAGCGCGACAGCGAAAGCGCGCCCGGCGGCATCACCGCGCGGAGAGGCTTCGCCCCTCCCTCCGCGGCGGATGCGCCGCGCGCCACGATGGCCGCACCAGCGCCAGCAATGAATTCGCGCCTGTTCATATCCGCACCGCCCCTTTCCCGCACGCGCCGATGCAGTCGAGGCACCTCACGCACTGCGCGTTGTCGAGGGTCTTCGCCTTCGCGTCGATCGCACCTGCCTTGCAGACGCGCTCGCACATTCCGCACGAGACGCACTTCGACGCGTCGATTCCGAGCTTCACGAGCGGACGCCTCGACGCGAGCGCGAGGCACGCCCCGACCGGACACAGCCTGTTGCAGAACCAGCGCCCCTTCCATACGGCAAGCACCAGCACCACCGCGACGGACACGACGGCTACGGCAAGCGCCGAAGCGACCGGAACCGCCACCTCCACGCCCATGAGCCAGTATTTCTCGTGCGCATCGCTCCACGCCGCGCCGAGGTTCGCGAGGCGCTGGAGCGCCGGACGCAGTACGTTCGCCGCAAAGCGCCCGTAAATGCTGTAAGGGTCCAGCTGCGCGGCGAGCGAAAGGAAGCCAAGCGCCGCAAGAACGGCAAAGGCGCCGACAAGCGCGACGCGCCAGCGAGTCCGCGGCACATCTGCCGCGCGCTTCTTCTTCGTGAACAGCCGGCGGATTCGGATCGCGACGTCCTGCAGGACGCCGAACGGACACACCGTCGAGCAGTAGACACGTCCGAAAAGCGCCGTTACGGCGA
The DNA here is from genome assembly GCA_016284515.1 of Kiritimatiellia bacterium. Classification (GTDB taxonomy): domain Bacteria; phylum Verrucomicrobiota; class Kiritimatiellia; order RFP12; family UBA1067; genus UBA1067. The sequence continues at coordinate 18,113 of JAEEOY010000219.1, forward strand.
GAATCGCCGCCACAACCGCGAAGTTCAGCGCAAGGAGCGCGGGGAGGAACTGCATCTTCGCCGCCCAGGAGAAGTCCGGCGCGGACTCGAGGCAGAGCGTCTCCGCGACGACCGGCGCGAGGAACGCGGCGTTCACCGAGAGGAAGCACGCTATCGCGGCCGCGACGCGCAGGTATTTCGGAAGGCGTCTCACGTGCGGCCCTTGCGGATATCCTCGACCATCGCGTTGATCTTGCGGAACTCCTCGCTCACCTTGATGTGCTGCGGGCACTTCGGGTGGCACTTGTCGCAGGAGGTGCAGTGCGAGGCGTCCGCCTTCGCGCCAACCTTGTTGCGGTAGAGGACGAGGAACTTCTTGCGGTCCGCCGCGGACATGCCCTTGCCGTCACCGTTCGGACCGAGCAGGCCGTCTGTGCGGCACGCGTTGATCAGTCCGAACACGCCCGGGATGTCCACTCCGTGCGGACACGGCGCGCAGTACGCGCAGCCGGTGCACGGCAGGAGGTTCGCGCCCTTGTACTTCTCGCAGATTGCGTGGTAGGACGCGACATCGGCCTCCGAAAGCGGCTGGAAGTCGCGGTAGGTCTCGCAGTTCTCCACGACATCCGAAAGACGGCTCATGCCCGAAATCGCTACGGCGACGTTCGGCTGGGAGGAGACCCAGCGAAATGCCCATCCCGCCGGGGTGAGGCCGGGCTTCAGCTCCGCGAGCGCCTTGCGCGCCGCGACGTTGAGGTTCGCGAGGCGCCCCGCGTGGAGCGGCTCCATGACGACGATCGGAAGGCCGGTGGGCTGCGTCATCTCGTAGAACTCGCGTCCGACGCCGTTCGCGCTCATCTGGAGCATCACGACCTCCCATCCAGCCGAGTCCTTCGCGTCGAGATAGCGCCTGAGGTCGTCCTTCCCGCCGTGGAAGGAGAAGCCCAGTCGGCGAATTCTGCCCGCGTCGCGCTCCTTCTTCAGGTAGTCGAGAACACCGCCCTTGATGTAGAACTCCTCGTAGCGGCGGTAGTCTCCGATGGCATGGAGGAGATAGATGTCGAAGTACTTCGTGCGGCAGGCGTCGAGCTGCGTCTGGAACTTGCGCTTCGCGTCCTCAAGGCCCGTCGCGCCGTGTCCGCCCGGCATCTTGTTGACGATGCAGACCTTCTCGCGGTCGTACTTCTCCAGGACCTTTCCGGTGTAGTACTGGGACTTCCCGCCGATGTACATCCACGCCGTGTCGAAGTAGTTGACGCCGTGCCTGAACGCGTAGTCCACGAGCTTGTCGGCGAGCTCCTCGTCGATTACGTCGCGGCCCTTCTGCGGAAGGCGCATCATGCCGAAGCCAAGACGCGACAGCTGGCGGCCGTAGAAGTCGACGGTCGAGACCTGGAACGGATCGGGGTCCGCCGCGTCGGCGGCAAGCGCGTCCAGCAGCGCGAAGCGCGAAAGCGCACATCCGCACCCGCAGGCGAGTCCGCCTTTGGCGATGAGATCAAGCAGCGATCGTCTAGTGATGTTGTCCATGTCACACTCTCCTTGATTTGTCTCATTCTACACGGCGCAACGACCTGCGCCCAGTCGGACTTCCCCTGTCCGTTTCATATTATACCATAAAAACCGCCCGCCCGTAGACACCGTGCCGGCACTGCGATTTCAATCATCTCGACTTGTAACCATTTGACCCGCCGCGTGTATACATGGTAAAATAGATCTGAGAATAGCGAATGGAGACTCTGACGCCTCCATCGCAGTTATGGAGGCAGAAATGAAGATCAACGCAATTGTTGCATGCAGTCTTGCGGCATCGCTTGTGATGACGGTCCGCGCGGGAGGCATCCGCATCGCGGACGAGTGCATATGGCGTCCTAATGGCGCCGCGGCGCCACTTCGCACGGGGGCGAAGTCGGCCCTGCTCAAGTCCGTGCAGCGCACATCGACCGCGGACGCGAAGTGGGGGGAATGGGCGATGCAGGCGGCGGAGGCGATAAAGGACCGACTCGGCGTCTCGGCTGCCGCGGACGAGCTGAAGGTCCGCTCCGTCACCGTGGACGCAACCGGCTGCGCGCACGTGAGGCTCTCGCAGGTCTACTGCGGAATCGACGTGCGCGCGAAGGAGCTCGCCGTACACTTCCGCCCCGACGGGACGGCCTACCAGGTGAACGGAGCGTTCCTCGCCGGGATATCCGTCAAGACGTCCCCTTCCATTCCGCGCCCCGACGGAGCGTCGCTAGTCGTGTGGGCGCCTTCGGACGCGGCGGACGGAAAGGACGCGCGTCTCGCGTGGCGCACGCCGACGGGCGACTGGTGGACGTATACGGACGCCGCCACCGGAGCGGAGCTCGCGCGCGAGCGGCGCATGCGCCGCGCCGCCGCGAAGACGGGAGAGGACTGGCTGCTGGAGACACTGATGACCCTCGCGCCGCAGGCGCGCACGAACACCCTTCCCTCCGGCGCCGCCTGCACGATACGCGGCGTCCTGCCGAAGTCGCTCTGGACGAACGACGCGCCGTGCACCGTCGAGGTGCCGGGGATCCGCGGGGACGACGGACGCTTCTATCTCTGCGGGACAAACTCGCACGGACGCTCCTTCGCGATCTGGAGCATGTCCGGCGTGCGCGACGCCTATGCCGCCCTGCCCGACCGTGCCGCGCCGCTGCCCGACGTGGACGAGGCGAACACGATCGCGAGCTTCAAGTCCGCTGACTGGGGAGACTACCATCCCGAGGCGATCGCCGCGGCGTACAACGTTACGACGGTGATGGACTACTTCGAGGAGTGCTTCGTGCGCGCGACGTACCTCGGCGAAGACGCAACCGACGCGCGCACCTGCGCGTTCGTGTGCATGCCGGAGACCGACGGGTCGGGAAGGATCCTTGGCGGATACGACAACGCCCTCTTCCTCTCCGACCTAGACGTAGGCTCGAGATCGCCCGAGCCCGACCACAGCGGCGCGATGTACTTCGGCTACTACGGCGACGGCGTGCGCACGCTGCAGGTCCTCGACATCACGGCGCACGAATTCTCCCACTCCATCGCCGGGAGCACCGCGCAGTTCGTCTACGAGGGCGAAAGCGGCGCGCTGGACGAATCGTTCGCCGACATCTTCGGCGTCGGATGCGAGATGTTCGCGCAGGAGGAAGGTCCGGAGTATCCCGCGCGCGCGACACGGCGCGCGGACTGGTTCATCGGCGAGGACATTGGAGAGGACAACCCCATCCGCGACTTCGTCAATCCCGCGTCCGACCTCGTTTCCTCCAGCCAGGCCGCGTCCTACCGGGACTCGCACTGGGCGGACACCTTCTCCGTCTACATCGGTGACAGCGGCGGAGTGCACGACAACTCCGGAATCCAGAACAGGTTCTTCTACCTGCTGCAGTCTGAGATCGGCCCGGCCGCCGCGCTGCAGATCGCCTACCTCACCGTCACCGGATACTGCACGCCCGAGACGGGCTTCCACGATGTCGCGCTGCTGTGGAAGGACGCCGCATCGCAGCTCGCGGGCGGGAAGGTAAACGGAGTCGACATCCCGGCAAACGCGCCCGATGCCGTGGAGAGATGCTGGGCGCCGCTGCTCGAAAGGCCCGCGTTCGTTCCTGAAGCGGGACGAAGGTACGTCGGCATTGTCGAAGACCTCGGCCTCGCGTATGTGACAGTGTCGCTCGGCAAGCCCACGAGCGGCGCGACGCCCGTGACCGTGAAGTTCGAGATCGAAGACATCGTGATCTCCGCCGGCACTTCGCTCAAGAACGGCAGGACGTCCGCAACGTTCGGCTCCGACTACGGGACATTCAGCCTCGACTTTGCTGGAGACAACGTCATCGGATCATGGACACTCAGCAGAAAGCTTCTCGGCAACTCCATGCCGAGCCTCACCGTGCGCTTCACCGCGTTCCACCGCGCGCCGAGGTTCTGGCGCGAACTCGAAGACGGCGGAATCCCCGGACGCTTCGCCGGAGAGCGCGTGGACATGATCCTTCTCGCGCAGATGGACTTCTGCTTCGGCGACGCGCTTTCGTTCTCCGCCCAGGGCCTTCCCGCGGGTCTTTCGATAAACTCGCGCACGGGCGAAATCACTGGAATCGTCCGCGGCGAACAGTCCGGCACGGCCGTGATAACCGTAAAAAGCAAGGAGACCGGATTCTCCGACACATGCAGCCTCGCCTACAACTTCGCGGCCCAGCCGGAGTGGTCCGTCGGCAAATACGCCGCGCACGTCGTTGACGACGCGTCGGGAGAGACCGCGGGCGACATCCAGCTTTCGTCCGCTGCGTCCGGCGCGATATCGGGCCGCATAAAAGCGGGCGGGAAGACCTGGAGCTTCACGGCAAGGGGCTTCGAGGCTGAGGAGGAAAGCGACACGTCCCTCGGACTTCGCCTCGCGCGGAATTCCGGGAAAGACGACATAGACACCCTCTTGATATCCGTCTCGGCGGACGGCATAAGCGGCATCGCGACTATTTCCGGCGCGCCGTACTCGTTCTCCGGGAAAGGCGCCGTCGCTCTCTCACTTGACGCGGAAAGCATCGCGGAGAACACATACCTCGTCCAGCCAGGCGTGAAACTCGAGATTCCCATCGTCGTCGAATCTGACGCGCCGTACACCCTCTCCGCACAGAACCTCCCTCAGGGGCTCTCGCTTGTGAAGCGCGGCGCGTCCTACGTAGTCGCGGGAACGGCGAAGACGCCCGGCGAACGCGCCGGCGGAGCGCACCTCACGGTAAAGACCTACGCGCTCCCAAAGGGGAAGACGTTCGACGTGCACATACTCGTCGACCACTACCGCAGCGAGGCCATCCCGATTGAAGACAGCTACGATTCGCCAGGGACGGGAGTAGCAGGTTCGCTGGAGATCCCAGGCGCCGCGGGGTGCACGGCAAGGGGGCTTCCGTCCGGACTCAAGTTCGACGCGGCGACTGGAACCATAAGCGGAGTCGCGACGAAGAGCGGAGACTTCCTCGTCACCTTCACGCGCAAGGTCGTCTCCGGGAAAACGACAAAGACCGAGACTGCGACGGCGTTCCTGCATGTAGAGGCCCTTCCCGCATGGGCGGTCGGCACCTTCGACGGCGCGTCGCTCTCACAGGACGGAGAGACCCTCGCAGGCCTTGCGTCCCTTTCGGTATCCGCCGTCGGCAAGGTCTCCGGCAAGCTCGTATGCGAAGACGGAACGAAACTGTCCTTCTCGATTCCGTCGCTCGGAGTCGACGGCAACGGACGCTACACGGCGCGCGGCACGGCGAAGTCGGGCAGGAAGTCATGGACCGTCGAGGCCGTCATAGAAAGGCGCGACTTTGCGTCCGCGGACGGCGGGACGTGCGGACAGGGCGTCGCGTCCGTAGCGGCTACGCCTCAGGGCGCGGAGTCTCCGTCTGCGAACGCGACCGTCGCGCAGAACCTGTGGAGCTCGAAGGAGGCGAAGGTTCCGTCCTTCGCCGCCGTAAAGGGCAGAAAGCTCGTCATGGCGATTCCCGACGTGGAGGGATGCGACATTTCGCTTTCGATCGCCGCCAACGGGAAGACCACGGTGACGGCTAAGAAAACCGGCACGACGCGGACCGTCGCCTCGGGGTCGGCGCAGCTCGTCCTTCGCAGCTATGTGCCGGGAGAGGGATGGACGTGCGAGCTTCCGCTCGCCCTGCCGAAAGCGGGCATTGCGCAGACACTGGATATCTCGATCGAAGACGCGTACTGACGAAGGCGAAGGGTCAGCAGAGGGACTGCCCGCCGTCTACCGGAACGACGCATCCGCCCGTCGCGCGGGCGGAGAGGAGAAACGAGACCGCAGAGGCGACGTCTTCTGGCGCGGGGCGTCCGAACGGAGTCTCCCCCGCCTTCTCGTGCACCTCCGTCGGCGCAAGGACAGGTCCAGGCGCGACGGCGTTGACGCGCAGCGTCTCCGCGAACATCGCGGCGGACTTCAGCGTGTAGTCGAGAAGCGCGCGCTTCGTGCGGAAGTACGCGCCTTCGCCCTCCGCGCCGCCGATCACGCGGCAGTCAAGTACGTTCACGACCGCGCCGCGCCCCGTCTCGCGTCCGGCCATAAGCATCGTGAGCTTCTGCGGCGCGACGAGGTTAACCGCCTCGAGAGCCGCGTCGTCTCCGGCAAAGAGCGCCGCGTTGTTGACGAGCGCGTCCGGCGGGTTGCCGCCGAGGAGCCGCAGGCACGCAGAGTACAGCTTCGCCGCGCCGAGCGGTTCGGAAAGGTCCGCGACGATGTCCGCGCCGGAGTCCGCACGGTGCGAACTCGCAATGACGCGCCATCCGTCCGCGCGCAGGCGCTCGGCTATCGCGAGCCCAAGGCGCGTCGTCCCGCCGGTGACGAGGACGGACCTCAAGACGCCCCCATTCCGAAGAGGCGCAGCGTCTGGCGGAAGTCCGCCGGAAGCGGCGAGTGGACGCTTATCTTCTCGCGCGGGGAAAGCGGGTCGGGCAGTGTCAGCGTCGAGGCGTGGAGCATCTGCCGCGGAACGCGCATCAGGCGCGGATCGCGCGCGTTCTTGAGTCCGAACACCCTGTCGCCGATTATCGGAAACCTTATCGACGAGAGGTGCCTGCGAATCTGGTTTGTGCGGCCCGTCTCGATGGAGACGCGCAGGAAGCTTGCGTCCGCGGACATCGCCTCGCGCGCTATGCGGGAGAGCGCGGGCTGTCCGTCAAGCGGAGTGTCCACGATTCGGTGGGCGAACTTGAAAGGCCCCGCGACGATCGCGTGGTACACCTTGCTGACCTTGTGGGTCTTGAACATCTCTATCGCAGCCTCAAGCGCGGCGTGGCGCTTCGCGAACATGAGGCACCCCGTCGTGTCGCGGTCGAGGCGATGCACGGCCTCGAGCGTGGGTATGTTCTCCTGCTCGCGCAGGATCGACTCGACGCTCTTGGGGTCGTCGCAGCTCACTAGCCCCGCCGGCTTGTCGCAGACGAGGTAGTGCTCGTTCTGCCAAAGTACCCTGACGTGCCTCTTCGCGGCCGCGTCGCGCTGCTGCGCCCGGCCTTCGGCCGCAGGCTGCCGGCCGTCCTTCGCGGCAGTCTGCGCAGACTGCTTCTGCGCGCCCTTGACGACGGTCTGCGGAATCTCCACTATGTCGCCGGTCTTGAGGGCATAGCGCGCAATCCAGACGCACTTGCGGTCGACCCACACGTTGCGTCCGTCGATCATCGCCTTCGCGGTGCGGCGCGAGAGCGCGAACTTGAGCGCGAGAAAATCCTGCAGTATCTTCGGATCCTGCTTGCCGACGGCAAGCGAGGCGAGTCCGGCGGCGTGCTGCGGTGCCCTGCGCATCGGAATCAGACCTTTCTGATGCTGCCGACTACGCCGTGGTTCTTGTGTCCGTGCATGTTGGGCGCGAGGACTACCTCGACCTCCTCCTGGTCCTCATCGCCCTCGGCGACGATGCCGGTCACGGTCGTCTCGCCCGCAAGGGCCTTCCTGAAGTTCTCGGGAAGCGGATCGTCGTTCATGAAGTCGACGAAGACGTGCTTGCGCGCCTCCTCCTCGTCCTCAAGGCCGAACATCTCGCAGAACGCGGTGTTGCAGTCGCGGATGTTGCCCTCTCCGTCGCACGTGAAGAGCGCGCACTGCGCGATCTGGAACGCATTGGACTTCGCGCGGAAGATGTTGTTGATGCGGCGACGGCGCTCGGTGTTTCGCACAGTGAAGACGAGGTCACCGGGGTCCATGAGGTCGATCATGGAGACGGTCACCTCGCAGGCGAACTTAGAACCGTCCTTGTTGAGTCCGTTCGCGTCGAGGACCATGTGGCGGTCCTGGTCGAGCCCGCGGCGGATGCGCTGGACTATCTCCGGCGCGAGGCCTGGGATGTAGACGGAGATCGGACGGTCTATCACCTCGTCCTGCGTGTAGCCGAAGTGCTCCTCGGCGCGCGGATTGATCTCGATGATATGGCCGTTCGGGTCCGTAATCACCACGGCGTCGTACATTCCGGCCAGGAACTGGCGGAAAAGCGACTTGCGGTCTTTTGGAACGAATAGCGGCATATTGGGATATATTATAGCAAATCAGACGATGAGCATGCAATCACCATAGCTAAAGAACATGTAGTTCTTCTGGACGGCCATCGCATACGAGCAGAGCACCCTCTCGCGTCCGGCAAGGGCGGATATCATCATCAGGAGGGTAGACTGCGGAAGGTGGAAGTTCGTCAGCATGCAGTCGCAGACCCTGAAGCGGTACGGCGGATAGATGAAGATGTCGCTCGCCCCAGAACCGGGCACCACGACCTTCCCGTCCTTCCCGCCGCCGTCCTGCTCGACCGCCGCGGCGACGGTCTCGAGCGTGCGCACCGTGGTAGAGCCGACGCAGAAGACGCGTCCGCCGCGCGCCTTGCACGCGTTCACCGCGTCCGCAGTCTCAGGAGGGACCGTGAACGCCTCGAAGTCCATGTGGTGGTCCTCGATGTTATCGGCCTTCACCGGGCGGAACGTGCCCGGCCCGACGTGCAGCGTGACGGCCACGCGCTTCACGCCCTTCGCGTCGAGCGCGGCGAATATCTCCGGCGTGAAGTGGAGCCCTGCAGTCGGCGCGGCGACGGATCCTACCTCGCGCGCATAGATCGTCTGGTACCTCTCGCGGTCCTCACGCTCCTCCTCCGCGGTCCCCTCGCGCTTCACGTACGGCGGGACGGGAGTGTGCCCGAACTCGTCGAGGAGGTCCATCAGCGGACGCTCGCACGCGAACTCGACCTGCCACATGCCGATTCCGGAAAGCGGCTTGAGAAGCGTCGCCTTGAGCTCGCCGTTCGGACCGAACGACGCGACCTGCCCCTCGCGGCACTTGCGCCCCGAGCCCACGATAACGTTCCAGCGCAGCGAGTCCCCTGCCGCGGCCATCGTCGGACGCTCGTCGTCCGAATCCATCGGCGCCGCGTTGACCATCAGCATCTCGACCGCGCCGTGCGTGTCGGGCCATTCGCCGAGGAGCCTCGCGGGGAACACCTTCGTGTCGTTCACGACGAGGAGGTCGTTCGGCGTGATGTACTCGACTATGTCCGCTATGTGCCGATGCTCTATCACGCCCGTGTCGCGGTGCAGCACCATCATCTTCTCGGTGCCGCGCCTTTCCGCCGGATGCTGCGCCACGAGCCGCGCAGGCAGCGGATACCAAAACTGCCGGGTCTTCATCTGTCCTTCTGTTGTCCTTTTCGGCTATTATATCATAAATCGCCGCGCACTCAGTAGCCGAGCGTCTCATCGACGAGGATGACCTTCGCGGAGAGGCCGGTAGGCTTCCTGTCGAATATGGCCGTCACCTTGCACATGCGCTCCGGCGAGTCGCATCCCGCGCCGCCCACGCAACGCCCCGCGATGCCGCACGGCGTGCGCCTGCCGAGGCGGCGGGCGTTGGGCGGACACGCGCAGCCGCGGACGCGCTCGATCGCGGCGTCTATCCCGCCGTCAACGATCTTGTTGCGTCCGACGACGTAGACGACGCGCTTCGGACCATACACCGACGCCGCCACGCGGTTGCCGGTTCCGTCGACGTTCACTATCCTGCCGTCGCGCGTGAGCGCGTTGGCGGAGAGGAGGAACAGGTCGCAGTCCGTCCTGTGGTCGCGCACCTCCTTCCCAGCGTCGAGAATCGCCTGGCGCGCGCCTATCTCCTTGATCGTCTCGCTTCCGCCCCAGCCTACGCTGGTGGCCGACTCGACTTCCTTCATCACAAGCGCGAGCGCCTCCTCCTTCGTGGAGACGGCGACGGCCTCGAATTCGCGCCTCTTCAGCGCCTCTGCGACTTCGTTCAGCATGTGTATGTTCCCTTCCGGCGAGTATTATAGCAAAATCAGAGGACGGCCATGGCGAGCGCGATCACGGGGGGCATCGTGGCGATGCTGAGGAGAGTTGTGCCGCTCACCATCCCGACCGAAAGATCGACGTCGCGCCCGTACTTCGAGGAGAACATCGTCACCATCGCAGCGACCGGCGCGGACGCGGCGACCACGAGCGCAAGGCACATCGTGCGGTCGAGCCACGCCTTGAGAAGCCACAGCGCGCCGACGAACGCAAGCGGAAACGCGACAAGCCTCAGCGCCGCGGCGACGTACGCGCCTCTCGTGACGAGCACGCGCCGGAAATCCGCGCCCGCGAGATAGAATCCGATGACGAGCATCGCGAGCGGGGTGTTCATCTCGGACATGAGATGCACCGGAGTGCGCACGACCTGCGGAAGCGACACGGACAGAAGAAAAAGAGGCAGTCCGACCGCTATGCCGACCGTGCCGGGGTTGACGAGCATCGGCCGCAGCGACGCCATGTCGAAGCGCGCCTCGCCGCGCATCTCGGCGAGTCCCCAGCTCCATATGAGGACGTTGAACACCGCGACGTAGACGATTCCGTAGAAGACACCTTCCGGACCCAGGATCGCATACTCCAGCGGCACGCCCATGAACCCCGCGTTGGAGAAGACCGTCGCGAGGCGCAGCACCGGACGCGAGCGCGAGCCGCCGCGCGCGGTCAGGAGCGCAAGCGCCACGAGCGCCGCGTGGGCCGCGAAGGCTATGGCGAAAGCGGCACCGAAGCTCCGCAGCATCGCCGGATCGAACGGACGCTGGAAGACGTCGACTATGAGACACGGCGTAACGACGAGTATGAGGACGTTGACTATGCCCTTTACGGCGGGCTCGTCGAGGAGGCGCATCCGGCGGCACAGCGCGCCGACGCCCATGAGGGCGAAAAGCACTCCCACCTGCGTCGCGACCGTCGCGAGATTGTGAAGAGCGGAAGTCATTGGATGGCGGACTTTACGGGTCCGAAGCTGAGTCGGTGCTCCGGGCACGGACCGAGCTTCGCAAGGGCCGCGAGGTGCGAAGGCGTCGGATATCCCTTGTGCTGAGCGAAGCCGTATCCGGGATAGAGCCGCTCGAGGCGCAGGCAGTCGGCGTCTCGAGCCGTCTTGGCGAGTATCGACGCGGCGGCGATGAGCAGCGACTTCGCGTCGCCCTTCACAACGCTGCGCGCCTGCGGGAGCGTCTTCACGGGAAGGCCGTCCACGAGTATGTGCTCCGCGCCAACCTCGTCGGCCGCGCGGCGCATCGCGAGGTGCGTCGCGTTGAGGATGTTGAGTTCGTCGATCTCCTTGGGGCTCGCGCTCGCGACCGCCCATCTGCACCCCGGCGTCGACTTTATGACCTCCGCGAGGCGCTCGCGCTTCTTCTCGGAGAGCTTCTTGGAGTCGTTGATCTCGCTCCACGCGCCGGCGAGAAGCTCCGCGGCGAGGGCGAGCGGAACGGACACCGCCGCGGCGTATACGCCGCCGGCGAGCGGACCTCTCCCCGCCTCGTCAATCCCCATCACAGGGTCTCCGAGCTCGCGCTCAAGTTCTATCGTGACTGCCATCGGAAGGTCCCATCCAAAACGAAAGCGCGGCGAATGTGCCGCGCTCCCATTTCATTGGAATCGACAAGGCTATCGATTACCAGCGGCTCTCGCGACGGGGACCGCGGTCTCCGCCACCGAATCCACCGCGGCCGCCGCCGAATCCGCCGCGTCCGCCGCCGAATCCGCCGCGACGCTCTTCGCGGGGCTTGGGCTGCGACTCGTTCACGCGGAGCGTGCGCCCGTCGAGTTCGTGTCCGTTGAGGGCGTCGATCGCGGCCTGCGCCTGAGCGGCGTCGGGCATCGTGACGAAGCCGAATCCCTTGCTGCGGCCGGTCATACGATCGGTCACGACACGTCCAGCGGTAACTTCGCCGTACTGTGCGAACGCCGCCTTTAGACCTTCGTCGGTGGTCGCGTACGCGAGGTTACCAACATAGATTTCCATCTTGATTCTTTCCTTCTTGTGTGCATTGTCCTCTCGCGACGGCACCCGCCTTCCACGGTCAGACGCCGATAATTCTACCAATTTTGCAGTTGCATAGTCAATGGCTTTCGTGATGTTTTTTTCATCCGCTCCGGCGCCGCGGAGGCGGCGCGGGCCCGTCCCTAAAGGACGATGGCCCCGCCTTTCGCCGTCACCTTTATCTCGGCGCCCGGCATGTACCGCCCCGCGACGATGTTCTTCGCGATGGGATTCTCGAGCTCGCGCTGGATCGCGCGCTTCACCGGACGCGCGCCGAAGGCCGGGTCGTATCCGTCCTTCGCGAGCTGCGCGACCGCCGCGTCGTCGACCGAGAGGCGGAAGCCCTGGTCCGCGAGCCGCTTCGACAAGTCCTTCAGCTGGAGCTTCACGATCTCCGCGATCTGCGCCTCGCCGAGCTGGTCGAACTCGAGTATCTCGTCCAGGCGGTTCAGGAACTCGGGGCGGAAGATGTCCTTTAGCGAGTCCTTCGGCGCGTTCGACGTCATGATGATGACGGTGTTCTTGAACGACACGGTCCTTCCGTGGCTGTCCGTGAGCCTGCCGTCGTCAAGGACCTGCAGCAGCATGTTGAAGACGTCCGGATGCGCCTTCTCGATCTCGTCGAGGAGCACGACCGAGAACTGCTTCCTGCGCACGGCCTCGGTGAGCTGCCCGCCCTCGTCGTAGCCGACGTATCCGGGCGGCGCTCCGACGAGGCGCGAGACGGCGAACTTCTCCATGTACTCGGACATGTCGAGGCGCACCATCGCGTTCTCGTCGTCGAAGAGCTCCTGCGCAAGCGCCTTCGCAAGCTCGGTCTTTCCGACGCCCGTCGGGCCGATGAACATGAACGCGCCCACCGGGCGGTTGCGGTTCTTGATGCCGGCGCGCGAGCGTATGACCGCGTCCGCGACAGCCTCGACCGCCTTGTCCTGTCCGATGACGCGCTGGTGCAGCACCTCGCCGAGGCGCATCAGCTTCTCGCGCTCGCCCTCGACGAGCTTCGTCACCGGGATTCCGCTCCAGCGCGACACCACCTCGGCGATCTCGTCCGATGTCACGACCTCGCTCAGGAGCGCCGCGTCGCCGCACTTCACCGCCGACTCGTGCTCCCTGAGGCGCTTCTCGAGCGCCGGGATGTCGCCGTACTGAAGCTTCGCCGCGGCGTTGAGATCGCCCGCGTCAACGGCCTGCTGGTGGCGGATCCTCGCCTGCTCGAGGTCCGCGCGCACCTTGCGCACCTCCTCGATCGCAGCCTTCTCGCGCTTCCACTGCGCCGTCATCGCGTCCATCTTCTCGCGAAGCCCCTTGAGCTCCGCCTGGAGCTCCTCGAGCCGCTTCTTGGACGCGTCGTCCTTCTCCTTCTTGAGCGCTATCTCCTCGATCTCAAGACGGCGGACGTGGCGCGAGATCTCGTCGAGCTCCTGCGGACAGGAGTCCATCTCGGTCCTGATTCGCGCGCACGCCTCGTCGAGAAGGTCGATCGCCTTGTCGGGGAGGAAGCGGTCCTGGATGTATCGCGACGACAGCACGACGGCGCTCACGAGCGCCTCGTCGCGGATGTGGACGTTGTGGTACTTCTCGAAGCGCTCCTTGATTCCTCGCAGAATCGAGATCGCGTCCTCCTCGCTCGGCGCGTCAACCTGCACCGGCTGGAACCGGCGCTCGAGCGCCTTGTCGGACTCCATGTACTTCCTGTACTCGTCGAGCGTGGTCGCGCCGACGCAGTGCAGCTCGCCGCGCGCGAGGAGCGGCTTGAGCATGTTGCCCGCGTCCGAGGAGCCCTCGGTCTTGCCCGCGCCGACGATGGTGTGGATCTCGTCGATGAAGAGGATGATCTTCCCCTCCGACTCCTTGATCTTCTTGAGGACCGCCTTCAATCGCTCCTCGAACTGTCCGCGGTACATCGCGCCGGCCATCAGCGCCGTCATGTCGAGCGAAA
>JAEEOY010000033.1 GCA_016284515.1 Kiritimatiellia bacterium
GCGGCGAGGGCCGCGGCGATCGTGTCGGACGTCGAGTAGGAGGTAAGGACGACGATCTTCGTCTGCGGCAGCTTGGCGTGGATTTCCGCCGTCGCGGCGACGCCGTCCTTCTTCGGCATCATCAGGTCCATGATAATGACGTCGGGCCTGAGGCTGTCCGCCTGGCGCACCGTCAACTCCCCGTCGTCCGCCTCGCCTATGACGGCGAGATCCTTCTCCGCGGCAAAGAGTGACTTGAGCCCCATGCGGACTATCTTGTGGTCGTCGGCGATCAGGATGGAAATCTTCTTCATGGTCAGGCCTCCTCTGGAATCGGGATGTTGATGGAGATGCGCGATCCTTTTCCGGGAACGCTTGCGATGTCGGCTGTTCCGCCCAGGGCCTTGACGCGCTCCGTCACGCCTTCCAGTCCGAAATGCCCCTGCTCCATCCCTGGGCGCTTCGCGGGGTCAAAGCCGCATCCGTCGTCCGCGACGGAGAAGAGCAGCCGCCCGCCATCGACAGTGCCGGCGACCTTGAGCGTATTCGCATGGCCGTGGCGCACGGCGTTGACTACGAGCTCCCGGATTATGCAGAGGATGTTGTGGAACGCGTTGTCGGGGATCTTGCGGCGCGGAACGTTGAAGCGCACCTGCAGCTGCGCGTCCGCGAGGTGGGGCTGGAGGGTGATGCGCACGGCTTCGTCGATGTCGTTCTTCTCGAGGGCCTGGTTGCGGAGGTCCCATATGCAGTTCCTGAGCTCTGCGCGCGAGGAGTTGATCGTCTTGAGGGCGATGTCGAGGTGCGGTGCGGGGCCTTCGTCCGACTCCGGGAGGGCGGCCTGCGCCGCGCGTATCTCAAGCGCCGCGCCGGTCAGGTTCTGCACGACGGAATCGTGGAGCTCCGTCGCGAGGCGGGTGCGCTCGATCGTCTTGAACTTGGCGTGGGTCGCCTCGACCTGCTTGCGCGCGAGCTCGCGTCCGCGCCGCTCAACGAGGACGCGCAGCGAGGCGTTCCAGATCAGGAAGAGCACGAGGACGCCCGTCATTGCGGAGAGGATGACTAGAAACCTCGAGGGCGTGAGCCACGGTGGATGCGAGATCACCGTTATGTCGTCTTGGCCGCGCAGTATAAGCGTGAGTCCGCTGATGTGCGGCATGTCGGTCTGCGCGTCGTAGTCGTTCGTCTCCAGAAGGCAGACCCCCGTCGCCTCGATTCTGCTCCCCAGTTCGAGTCCGTCGTTCGCCTCGGGGCAGGAGCTCGTGTCGAGCTGGACGAGGAGTCCGTCGCAGTCCAGCCCGATGCGGCCTTCGGCGTTGCCGAGCGATGGCAGGTTTCGGATGGTGCCGCCGAGCGTGATGAGCTTTCCGTAGTAGGATGGCTTGAATGTTATGGAGCCAGAGGGACTTTTGACGATGACGTCTGCGAGCGACATGAGGCGGACAGGGGATTGCGGCGTCGAGGCCTCGGGCGCGGACGTGGAAATCGTCGCAGTGCCGAGGATGATGTTGAACTGGTCCGTCTCGGGATAGCCGCATGCCGTCGCGCGCAGTCCTGGCCTTGGCGGCGAGTTGACGCGGTGTGACAGCCTCACCCTCACTATGCGCCCGTCGTCCTCCTGAAGCAGCAGGTTGCGTTTCTGCCAGACGGCGATGATCTCGCCTTGTACCTTACGCTTGCCGAGCGAACGGATGTTCCTCGGCGTAAGGTATATCTTGCGCTCGAGGAACGGCGTATTCTGCGGAGGCGGCGGAGGTGACTGCACCTCGATGTCGCGAAGGTTCGAGACGATGAGCGGCCTCGCGTACCGGCGCACCGACGGAAGCGCCCAGTTGAAATTGCCGACCACCGACACCTGAGACTCCAGCAGCTGGTTGACGGCGTTGGTGTCCTCCGCCGGCACGAGGACGGGCATGGTCGTCGGGCCGTCCTTCAGTGTGAGGCAGACAAAGTTCGGGTCGTCGTCGCTGATGCGCCAGTCGATGACCGTCCCCGTCGTCTGTATGAGCCGCAGGTTGTCCCGGATGCTCGACAGGTCGTGGAGAGAGCGCTCGACGGGGCGGACCGCGGTGCCGGATCCGAGCACCTGTATCTCGTGAGCGACGGCGTAGGGCTCGTTGCCGTAGTCGTGTTTCTGGAGGCCGAAGATGCCGGATGCTGCGACGCGGTCGCCTTGACGCAGCGCGACGTGTGGCTGCGTCCTGTTGAACACCGGGATGAGCAGTTCGCCGTCGTCGATGACGAAGCTGGGTGTGGACGATGGATCTCGTGTGGACGAGAGGATCGTGTGGACGGTACCTGTCAGGGCGAAGTGGTTGTGGTGACCTGGCACCGTGTCGTCCCAGATGTTCATCATTGTCCTGATGTCCGTGTTCGTCGTGGCGACGGATACGCCCGCGAGCGCCAGCGACGAAAACGCGCAGAGAAGCATCTGTGTCATTGTCCTCATGCCGAAATTATACCAAATATTGCCGCGATGCGTTCGGAAATTTCCACCCTCCAGTTGGAGGGGTTTCGTCCGCAGGGGGATTTGGTGTATAATTTTGGCGACGCTGGTGATGCAGCGATCACACACGTAAAAAGAGGACACGACATGAAGCTCAAGACAATGTTGGTGATGGCGCTCGGCGCTCTGGCGGCGGGCTTTGCGGCGGCGGGAGACCTCGCGGTTTCCGCCTACTGGCAGGACCACATGGTTCTCCAGCGCGGGAAGAACATCACGGTGTGGGGCAAGGACGCCCCGGGCCGCACCGTGACCGTGTCGTTCACCAATCAGACGGCGACCGCCACGACGGGCTCCGACGGATTCTGGGAGACGACGTTCGCGCAGCCGTTCGCGGTCTCGTCCACGCCGCAGGTCCTGACGATCACCGACAACGCGAGCGAGTCCATAACGCTCTCGGACGTCCTCGTCGGCGACGTGTACCTCGCTGCCGGGCAGAGCAACATGGACCGCCGCCTGAAGGACAAGGACAAGGCCTTTGACGAGCCTCAGTCGGTAAAGGACTTCTGCCGGGACGACGACGGCATTCGCTTCCTCCGCATTGCGCGCAGCGCAGAGGACGCGACGGAGGAGAAGCTCTTCGACTTGCCTCCCATCAAGCCCGTCAACGACACGATCAAGTACTACGGCGAAGGATTCGACTGGGCTCCGGCGACGATGGGCGGGGCGGCAAGCAACAAGTACCACGTCAGCAGCGTCGCGCTCAACTTCGCCCACTACATCCGCAGGGCGAACGAGGAGAAGGGGCAGAACATCCCGATCGGCATCATCCATGCCTCGTCCGGCGGAACGTTCATCCGCGAGTGGATCGCCCCGTCGGTCCTCAACGATAACGGCATCTATTCCCCAGGCTCTGCGTCTTCCTCGGACGGCTGGTTCTGGAACAACATGATGGCCCCGATCCTCCGCGCGAAGATATGCGCCGTTCTCTGGTACCAGGGCTGCTCTGATTCCAGGCCGGATTGTGTGCCAGTATACAAGACGATGATGGATATCCTCGTGAGGGATCGCCGCGAGCGCTGGGGGGAGAACGGCGATTTGCCGTTCTATGCCGTGCAGATCGGCGCGCCCAACTACAATTCGGCCTCCGGCACGATTGGCCTTGATCAGTATCCGGCGCCGACCGAGGTCATAGCCGGAGAGAACTACGCCACCATCCGCGAATGCCAGCGGCTCTGGAACATGACCGACACGGGCAGGCACGGCCTCGTCACCATCGTCGACTGCGTCGACTGCCTGAGCAACGGGGCCCTTCATCCGGCCGACAAGAACTTCGTCGGGCGTCGCCTCTCTCTCCTCGCGCGCAGGGACATCTACGGCGAGACGGACCTTCCGGCGGAAGGACCGACCTACACCCGCGCCGTGAGGGAGTCCGACGGGTCCGTCCGGATCTTCTTCAAGCCGGGCACGGCTAAGGGACTTACGGCGGGCCGCATGAAGCCGGCTACGGACATCACGGTGAGCCGTTGGATCAAGAAGGACACCGACCCGATCCGCGGCTTTGCGGTCTGCGGCAGCGACAACGTCTGGAAGGACGCGGTCGCGACAGTCGACGGCGAAACAATCGTCCTGCGCGCAGATGGTGTCGCAACCCCGACGAAGTTCCACTACGGCTACTGGTGCGTCACCCGCGAGACCCTGCAGGAGGACGGCCAGCGCCTGAACCTCTACAACGAGGCCGGGCTCCCGATGTCGCCCGTCGCACCGCAGGCGATAGAGGATGCGGCAACGTCGACGCAGGTCGTGGACCCCGTTCTGACACCGGGTTCCTGCTTCTTCTCGCCGTCGACGAACGTGACGATCGCCTGCGCGACTTCAGGTGCTACGATCCGCTACACGCTCAACGGCAGCGAGCCGACTGAGTCGAGCGCAATCTACTCGGCGCCGATCATGCTCACCGCCACAACTACGGTCAAGGCTCGCGCCTTCGCCGCGAACAAGGAGGCGAGCGACGTCGTCTTCGCGACATACACGCTTGGCGAACCTCCGGCGGTGACGGCTGACCCTCAGTGGATTGTATCCTCCTACGACGCGTCCTCGTGGTCGCCGCTCTCGGGCAACATTCTCGCCGGGAAGACCGGCACGATTTCGGGCAGCGTCGCCTTCACGAGCAGCGGATACAACAACAATCCGGACAACCTGACCGACGCCTCGGTGCCGTCCACGCCGGACAACTCCGCCTATGTCGGCTTCCAGGAGAACGCGTCCATCTACTGGACGTTCGACGAACCCCAGACGATCGAGACGATCCGCTTCACGACGCAGCGGATCGCCGGTGCCGACAGTGATGTGTCGAGGGCCTACGGCGGGCTCCACATCGAGGACGTCTACGTCCGAACGAGCGGCTCGTCGGAATGGGAGCCGCTGGGCACGCCGATCTACCAGAAGGGCGGGACGGTCGGCGGTTTCATGCTGGCTACCCTCGCGGATGACGGCGTCGGGATTCTGGCGCAGAACGTCGTCGCCCTGAAGGTCGTATTCCTCCGGAGCGAATACTTCTGGTTCAACGTCGCGGAAGTCGAGGCGACTGGCTACGCGACTGCGGGCGGAACCGTCGGACCGGTCGAGCCGATAACGCCTGTCGCGGGTTCGCTTGTCGTCGATACGACGATTTCCGACCACTGCGTCCTGCAGCGTGGAACGAACAACTGCGTGAAGGGCACTGCGAC
>JAEEOY010000220.1 GCA_016284515.1 Kiritimatiellia bacterium
CGGCGAAGAAAATCGACCCGACAGCCACGGAGGGGATAAAGGCGAGGAACAGCCAGAAGAAGATGACGACGGAGAACCTGAACGACAGCCAGGCGAGCTCGAGCGGAATCTTGAACCCGCTGAAGGTGGCCTTCATCCAGTTTTCGCTGTTGTCCTCTACGGCTCGCAGCTGGATGCAGGAGTTGCCGTAGAGCGAGATTCCGCCGAGAATGAATGCGAAGAACAATGTGAGGCAGGTTGACGAGGAAAATTCCCAGATGAGCCGCGGAGTGAATTCGGGGAGCGGCATCCGTTCCGCCTGCAGATGAGTCAGCGCCGTGATGTTGAAAACGCCAAGGCGGTAGACGATCCCGTTGACGATCGAGACGATCGCCTGCGAGCAGACTTGAAGCAGTATCGCCGCACCGAGGAGCTTCCAGAACCACTTGCGCTCCCAGAGGAGCCGCCAGGCCTCGTTTCGGATTTCCAAGTTTGTTAGCATAGGTGTATTGTTTTCCATGCGAGTATTATATCAAAAAAGCCGCAGGCGGGATTGAGCGTCGCTCCAACGGGTGGTGGTGTAATTCGCGGCTAGGTGATATAATAGTAGCCGAATTGATCAAAGCCAATCACTCAAGGAGGTATGCTCATGTCCACCCGTGCGCCAATCAACGTACTCTCGGGCCTCGCGCTGTCTTTAGGCATATTAGCCGCCGCATCGTCGGCAAGCGCGCGTGATGTTTCGGGGATGTTCCCGCCTTCTCCTGGCGAGCGTCCGTATGGCGCGGCGCCAAGCGCGAGCCAGCTCTCGCGCGACGAGATGGACATAATCTCCATCATCCACTTCGGCATCAACACGTTCACGGACCAGGAATGGGGCTTCGGCGGAGAGGATCCCGCGAAGTTCGATCCGGGCGACGTCGATTTCGACCTCATGATGCGCCAGGCGAAGGACGCCGGAATAGACGGCATCATCTTCGTCGCCAAGCACCATGACGGATTCTGCCTCTGGCCCACGAAGACGACCGAGTACAACATCACGAAGTCTCCGTACAAGGGCGGCAAGGGCGACATGGTGCGCGACGCGATCGACGCTGCGAGGCGCCAGGGCCTCAGGACCGCGGTTTACTGCTCGCCGTGGGACCGCAACACCGCGCTCTACGGAAAGCCGGAGTACATCAAGATGTTCCGCGCGCAGGTGAAGGAGCTGCTCACCGGATACGGCGAGATGTTCGAGATGTGGTTCGACGGGGCGAACGGAGGCGACGGATGGTACGGCGGCGCGAACGAGCATCGCTGGATCGACCGTACCACCTACTACGACTGGCCGACGACATGGAAGATGGTGCACGAGATACATCCGACGGCCTGCATCGAAAGCGATGTCGGACCTGACGTCCGCTGGGGCGGAAACGAGATGGGCTTCGGCGGGCCCGAATGCTGGGCGGCGTACGATCCGAAGAGCTTCCAGCCCGGCAAGGTGGCGATGCCGGGCGACTGCCAGAACGTGCGCGACGCATTCCTCGGCACGCGCAACGGCAAGGCATGGATGCCCGCCGAGTTCGACGTGTCGCTGCGTCCGGGCTGGTTCTACCATCCGGGCGAGGACGGACGCGCAAAGGATCCTGAGCATCTCATGGACATCTACTTCTCGTCGACCGGAAACGGCGGAATGATGAACATCGGGCTCCAGCCCGACAGGAAGGGCCGCATCCACCCCGACGACGTGAAGAAGCTCAAGGCCTTCGGTGACGAACTCGAGAAGATGCTGTCGAACGACTTCGCGAAGGACGCGGAGGCGAGGCGCACGGACGACGGCGTGGAGCTTGTGTTTGCGCGCGAGGTTGAGTTCAACGTGGTGCGCCTCATGGAGGACTGCCGCTTCGGACAGCGCATCGACGACTTTTCGGTGGAATATTTCGACGGAGAGTGGAAGCCGTTCGCGAAGGGCCAGGCCGTCGGCATCCGACGTCTCCTCAGGCGCGAGGAGACGGTGAAGGCGACGAAGGTGAGACTCAGGATCGTCCACTGCGAAATGACGCCGCTGCTAAAGGACTTTTCCGTCATGCGCTGCGGACTGAAGCGCAACGCGTGGTTCAAGGATTTCGAGAAGCGCTCTTTCTCAAAGGACCGCACGATCGAGGGAAGGCAGGTCAAGATAGACCTCGACCCGAACGTCGGCAAGGGGCGCTACCGCATCGACGCGGACGGCGATGGGTTCAGGATCAGCGCGTTCGACGAGGAATGCGCGCAGGCCGCGATTCGCGAACTCTGCGCGAAGCTCCGCGGCGAATCTGCCGCGGCGCCGCGTTCGCGCGTTCTCGAAGACGGCGGGACGGGTCCGTACAAGGCCGTCATGACGGAGGTGCCGGGATTCGCCGAGCACACGGTGTTCCGTCCGGCAGATATGTCTCCGTTCAATCCCGAGAAGCCCCTGCCTGTTCTCGTCTGGGGCAACGGGGCGTGCGCGAATTCTCCGATCGAGCACGCGAAATTCCTGAACGAGATCGCCTCGCACGGATACCTCGTCCTTGCGACTGGGATTTTCCCCGAGACGGACGAACCGTACCGCGGACCGATGTCGCGTCCGCAGCAGCAGATTGAATCCATCGACTGGGCGTTTGCCGCCAACGACGGCAAGGCGGGAGACGAATACTGCGGGAGAATCGACGTCAGGAACATCTGCATCGCGGGCATGTCGTGCGGCGGGCTCCAGGCGCTCCACAACTGCGCTGATCCGCGCATAACGGCGGTTATGATCTGCAACAGCGGGCTTTTCAGCGATCCGACGAAGGCGATGCCGAACATGCCGATGCCGAGGAAGGAGAAGCTCGGGGAGCTGCACTCGCCGGTCATCTACATCCTCGGCGGGAAGCCCGACATTGCCTACGGCAACGGCATGGATGATTTCCACCGCATAAACCACGTGCCGGCGATAGCGGCCAACCTGCCGGTCGGACACGGCGGAACGTACGGACAGCCCCACGGCGGGGAGTTCTCCGTGGTGGCGCGGACCTGGCTCGATTGGCAGCTCAAGGGAGACGCAGAAGCGGCCAAGATGTTTGTCGGCGAGGACTGCGGACTTGCGAAACGCCCCGGCTGGACGATCGAACGCAACGTCCTCGCGGAGTAATCGAAAGAAAATACAAATTTGCGCTTGCACTTTTCGGAAAAATAATGTATCATTCCAATTAGAAAGCGCGGATGTTGCGGTCATACGACCGTGCCGACGTTTTCTGCACAAAAAAAGGATCAAGACATGGCTACTGGAAAGAAGGCGTGCTGCACCAAGAAGTGCTGCGCCAAGAAGGCTGCCCCTGCAAAGAAGGCAGCTCCTGCGAAGAAGGCGGCCCCTGCGAAGAAGGCCGCTCCTGCGAAGAAGGCGCCGGCAAAGAAGGCGCCGGCGAAGAAGGCCGTGGCGAAGAAGGCGCCCGCGAAGAAGGCTGTGAAGAAGGCTCCTGCAAAGAAGGCGCCTGCGAAGAAGGCCGCGAAGAAGGCGAAGTGACCCGATGCGGTTCTGTGGACCGCACTGCGGCGCTTGGGGTTCGAAAAGCCCCAAGCGCCTTTTTTCTGCCCGCTCGGATTTGGTATAATACACGCAATGGGAAATGCAAGAGAGTGGTATGTTCGGACCGCAGACGGCAGCGTCTACGGACCGGCTGACGTCGCTTCGCTCGTCAGCTGGGCTGAAGACGGTAGGCTCGACGCGGACACTTCGGTGTCGAAGGACCGAGTCTCCTGGACGCCTGCGCCGCTGATGGACGAGCTTGCGATGTCGTGGCTTGTGGAGATCAAGCCGGGCAAGGTGATAGGTCCGTTCAACAGAAGGTACCTCATCGACTCCAGCGCGACCGGGGTGCTTCCGCCGGAGGCGAGGGTCTACCGCAGGCACGATATGCGCGTCGCGGACGATCCACCGCCGGCTGTCGTTGAGAAGATTGTCGAGAAGCGCGTGGAGGTTCCTGTCGAGAGGGTCGTGGTGAAGGAAGTCCCTGTCGAGAAGATAGTTGAGAAGATCGTCGAGAAGCGCGTGGAAGTTCCTGTAGAGAAGATTGTGGTGAAGGAAGTCCCCGTCGAGAAGGTTGTCGAGAAAGTCGTCGAGAAGCGCGTCGAGGTTCCGTCCGAGAAGCTTGTCGAGAAGGTCGTCGAGAAGCGCGTGGAGGTTCCGGTCGAGAAGGTCGTGGTGAAGGAAGTCCCCGTCGAGAAGATAGTTGAGAAGATCGTCGAGAAGCGCGTGGAAGTTCCCGTAGAGAAGATCGTGGTAAAGGAAGTTCCCGTCGAGAAGCTTGTCGAAAAGATCGTCGAGAAGCGCGTGGAGGTTCCGGTCGAGAAGATCGTGGAGAAGGTCGTCGTCAAGGAAGTCCCCGTCGAGAAGATTGTCGAGCGCATCGTCGAAGTCGAGCGTCCTGTCGAGGCGACGGTGGTAGAGGCGGAGGTCGTGGAGCCGAGCGACGCGGCGCCTCCGCCGCGCAAGGGCGGAATGTTCGGCGGCGCAGACAGGTCGAGGCTTGCCGCGCTTGAGGAGGCCGCGAGGCGCGAGCTTGCGGCGGCGGGAAGAAACCGTTTCGGATTATTCGGGAGGAAATGACATGAGCCAGTGGTATCTGAGGACGCAGGACGAGACCTTCGGTCCGGAGAGCATGGAGAAGCTTGTCGAATGGGCGCGCCTCGGGCGCATCCAGCCCGGGCAGGAGGTTTCCGACGACAACGAGATATGGAGACGCGTCGAGGACGTACCGTTCCTCGACATGCGCTTCTCCATAGACCTCGGGGACGGGAATCCGCGCGGGCCTTTCAACCGCGTCGCGGCGGAGGCGCTGCTCGCGAGCGGAAGGCTTCCGCCGACCGCTACGATGATCGAGACGCGCGAGCCGTTTGCGGAAGACGCGCCGGCGGAGAATGCCGACGTTCCGCCTGAGGCGCCTGCGCCGTCAGAGGAGGCCGCATCTCCCATTGTTGCAGAGGCATCGGCGCCACAGGAAGTCAAGGTCGTCGAGAAGATCGTCGAGGTTCCAGTCGAGAAGATCGTCGAAAAGGAAGTTGTCAAGGAAGTCCCCGTCGAAAAGATCGTCGAGAAGATCGTCGTCGACGAGACGCGCGTCGCCGAGCTGACGCGGCAGGTGGAGGAGGGACGGTCCCGCTCGAAGGACCTCGAGCGGCGGCTCGAGGAGGCGGAGTTGCGCGCGAAGGAGCTGCAGTCGCGAGTGGAGTCCGGCGACGCGCACGCGCGCGAGCTTGCCGAGAAGGTCGACAGCAGCGAGGCGCACGCGAGGGAGCTTGACGAGATGCTCGCCGCCGCCACGCGCGTCGCTAGCGAGAGCGAGAAGGCGTACGACGACGAGAAGTCCGCGAACGCGAAGCTGCGCGAGCAGATCGCGGCGCTTGAGGACGAGCTGAGGCGCCTGCCGCAGACGGCGAGCGAAGTCGCGGACATTCAGGCCGCGGTCTATTCGATAATGACGGGCGAGGCGGAGGAGCTCGCGGCTCTGATCGAGTTGGAGAAGAAGGAGGTCGACGAGTTCCGCCGCAGGCACCAGGAGCGCGCAGACCGTCTTCTCGAGCGCAGGCGCACGCTGCTGAAGAAGGCGGGCACCAACATCGAGGAGATGACGAAGCGGGCGCTCGTGTCGCGTCCGGAGGATCCCCGCATGGCGCGGCTTGTTAAGGAGTACGACGAGTATCGCAAGACCGCGGAGAGGCGCGCCGCGGACACGGAGCGCCAGATGCGCGAGATGACGGACCGGCTGCGCAAGAGCCAGGCGGACGCGGCGCGCGCTGAGGAAGGTGCGCGCGACGTGGCGCAGCTGCGCGCGGAGATAGAGGAACTCAAGGCGCGCCTGCAGCAGAGGGAGAAGGAACTTGTGGCGGAACGAGAGTCGTGCGAGTCTCTGCGCCGCCACCAGGCCACGAGCCAGCAGGCCCTCATGGCCCGTCTCGCCGCGCTCGAGTCGCCGTCCATCGGAACGGCTCAGTCGATGTCCACAAACCAGAGCCGCGAGGCGAAGCTCGTGAAGCTCCCGTCCTGGATGAGGCTTTCGAGATGACTGCGGCATGCGTTCTCCTCGCGGTCCTGTCGATATGGGACTATCCGGCGCGCTTCCCCGAGCACGAGAGGCTGCGCGCGGAGTTCACCCGCGCCGTGCGCGCCGGCGACGTCAAGGCGATGGAGTCCGCCGCCCGAAGCGGTGCGGAGCTCCTTCCGGACGACCCGACGTGGGCATACAACCTCGCCTGCTCGCTCGCCTACCACGAGAAGCCGGACGAGGCGCTTGACCAGCTCGACGCGGCGGTTGACCTTGGGTTTCGCGACGCCGACGCGATGGAGGCGGACGGAGACCTCAAGCGCATCTCCTCGAACCGGCGTTTCGCCGAGATCGTTAAGCGCGCGCGCGACACGCGGGAGCGCCCGATCCTGTTCGGACCGATGGCCGTCACTCCCGCGACGGGCGTCACGGGCGATTCGCTCGCGCTAGGCGAGCAGAACATGCTGTGGGACTTCGACGACGGATGCTTCGTGGCGCGGATGTCGCTTGCGCCTGGTGCGGGCGGAGGCAATGCCGGCGACCTGTACATGAACCGCGACGGCGGCCATTCGCGACTTGTCGTCACTAACTATCCCGGACTCACCGAGGTCAAGCTGGACCAGGTCGGACGCGAGCGGCACATGGACCTCGACTTCCCGAACATCAAGTTTCCGTACCCCGTCTTCGGCAACTGCAGCCGGGCGTACCTGCACGAGGTCTTCTGGCGCTCCATGCCGCGCGCGATGATGACGAGCGACACGCGGCGCCTGCGCACCATGTCCTCGCTCTACCTCTCCAACCAGATGTGGGTGTTTCCCGCGAATGCGGACTATCCTCCAGTTGGAACTAACGGAGACGTCTTTGCGTCCGTCACACCCTACTGGCTCGTCACGCAGGGACGCAGCTGGAGCGACCAGTACTACCTGCGCGCCGCCCTTGAGGCGAGCCGCTCCATGAAGCCCGAGACGAAGTCCGACGTCGTGGCGCGGCGCCTGCTCGCCCCGACGATTATGACGCTGATACGCAAGTCGCTGAAGGGTGTCGATGGCGAGGACGCGTACCTCACGGAGAAGGCGCATCCGACGTGCATGCCCGCGAACGGACACGACATGGCGCGCCTGAAGAAACTCGCTTCGGAACTCGAGCCGCGGAGCGTCCCGCCGCTTGTGCGCATCGCGCGCATGGGCGCGCCGGTGAAGGAGAAGCCGAAGTTCCCCGAGATAACCTATGTAACGCCTTTCGCGGCGGCAGTGGTGCTGCGTTCCATGGACGACGAGCGTACGTTCGACTTCGCGTTCGAGGGGGCTCCCGAGATCGCCTGCCGCATCGTGCACGACCCGGCGGGCGCGGCGAAGATCGCCGAGCAGAAAGGCGGAGCCGTGAGGCTCGTGATCGACAGGACCAAGCTCAAGGGCACGGCGCGCGTTGACCTTGCGGCGTTCGGACGCAACCCAGGCACTGGATGGGGCGCGCCGGCCTACGTGTCGTTTGCCGTGGTCGATGCCGACGCGCCGTACTACGATCCGGCGCTCGTTCCGCAGGCAGAGGTGCAATGAAGTTCGTCCTCGCTCCACTCGCCGGATTCACCGATGCGCCGTTCCGGAGGCTCTGCTTCGAGGGCGGGGCGGACCTTTCGTACACCGAGATGGTCTCCGCCGCGGGCCTTGCGCACGGTTCGTCGCCGACGCGCCACCTCATGGAGACGATGCCGGGCGAGGGGCCGGTCGCCTGCCAGCTGTTCGGAGCGAAGGAGACGGACCTCGCGTTCGCGGCGCGCGAGGTGCCGTCCGACCGCTTCGTCGAGCTGAACCTCAACGCCGGCTGTCCGATGACGAAGGTGACGCGCGAAGGGGCTGGCGCGAAGCTCGCGGAGGATCCGGAGAAGGTATACAGGCTTCTCAAGGCGATGGTGGAGAACACGCCTCTGCCGGTGACGCTAAAGACGCGGCTTGGTCCGCACCCGCGCAGCACGACGGTCTTCGAGCTTCTCGACGCGGCGGAGAAGGCGGGCGCGAAGGGCTTCATCCTGCACGCGCGCTACACTTCGCAGATGCACGGCGGCCCCGTGCATCTCGACACTCTCGCAGAGGTCGTCGGACGCGCCAAGATTCCGGTGACGGGGAACGGCAGCGTCGTGGACGCGAAGAGCGCGGCGGCGATGGCTGCGACTGGCGTGGACGCAATAATGGTCGGACGCGCGGCGCTCGCGAAGCCGGGGATTTTCGCCTTGCTGAAGGGTGCGGAAGGCGCGGGCGGAGACAATCCCGTAGAAACGCATCTCCGCTACCTCCTTGATTTCCGACGTCAGCTCGCGGAGCGCTACCCGAACGACCACATACCCTCCGAAGACGGCTTCGCGTCGGTGAAGATGCACGTACATCTGTTCCGCTACTTCGCGGGACGCCCTGGCGCGGCCGCGCTCCGCGCCCGCCTGAACAAGGTGCGGACCCTCGCCGAGATACGCGAGTGCATCAGATCCGCATTCTGCTGATTTCGTGGACTCGCGATGCCAACCTTCCGGGTGACGGCATCACACTTTAGAGGTATAGTCTGCCGGCGGAATGTGTGGTAGAATATCCAGTGAAAGGGCTAAACAGATGAAAGCATTTGCGATAACGGGACTGAAGGAAACGGGATATGTCGAGAAGGATGAGCGTCCGGTCGGAGCCGGAGAGGTCCGCCTGAAGGTCGACTATGTCGGCTTCTGCGGCAGCGATCTCAACACGTACCGCGGGCTCAATCCGCTCGTCAAGCTGCCGCGTGTTCCCGGGCACGAGATATCCGCGACGATCGTCGAGGTCGGCGCGGGGGTGCCGGACGCGTGGAAGGTCGGACAGCGCGTCGCCGTCTCGCCGTACACGAACTGCGGAATGTGCACCAGCTGCCAGAAGGGGCGACCCAACTGCTGCCGCTACAACGAGACTCTCGGCGTCCAGCGCGACGGCGCGATGCAGCCGTCCGTCGTGGTTCCGTGGACGAAGCTCTACGACGCGTCGGGTCTTTCGGCCGAGCATGTCGCGCTGGTGGAGCCGCTGACGGTCGGCGGACACGCCGCGGACCGCTCTGGTGCGATGGAGGACGACACGGCAGTTGTCATCGGATGCGGCGCCGTCGGACTTGGGGCTGTTCTTGGCCTCGCCCAGAAGAACGTCCGCCGCGTCATTGCAGTTGACGTCGATGACGAAAAACTCGCGCTCGCGCGGGAGTTTGGCGCTACGGATGTCGTGAACAGCGCGAAGGGCGACCTACACGCGGCGCTCGAGGAGATGACGGAAGGGCGCGGTCCGAACGTCGTCGTCGAGGCCGTGGGGCTCCCGGCGACGTTCCGCGCGGCGGTCGACGAGGTCGCTTTCGCCGGAACGGTCGTGTACATCGGATACGCCAAGGCGCCTGTCGAATACGAGACGAAGCTTTTCGTCCAGAAGGAGCTCGACATCCGCGGCAGCCGCAACGCGACGCCTCAGAACTTCCGCCGCGTCATCGACTTCGCCCGGCGTGGACTCTTCCCGATCGGCAAGATGCTGACGAAGGCGTACGACTTCTCCGAGGCGGGTCAGGCACTTGCGGACTGGAACGCCGCGCCCGGCAAGGTCTGCCGTTTCCTCGTCAAGGTTTCGTGAGGTGCCCATGGTCATCGACTCGCATCACCACCTGTGGCACTACACGATCGACGAGTTCGGATGGATCGCCGACGACTGCCTCCGGCGCGACTTCAATGCCGGCGACCTCGAACGGGAAATCTCGTCCGCAGGAGTCGATCGCACGATAGTCTGCGAGGCTCGCCAGTGCATCGAGGAGACCGACGCGCTGCTGAAGACTGCGGAAGAGAGCGAGGCAATCGCAGGGGTCGTCGGATGGCTTCCGATCGCGGCTGACGACTTCGCTGAAACTCTGGATCGGTATTTGTCCGCAAAGAATGGCGGGCTTGTTGGACTGAGGCACGTCGTGCAGGATGAGCCGGACGAAGAGTTCATCCTGCGCCCGGACTTCATGCGCGGCGTTCGGCGTATGCGCGGGACGGGACTCGTCTACGACATCCTCGTCTTCCAGCGTCAGCTTGCGAACGCGATAAGGTTCGTCGACGGACAGGCGGATGACCAGCAGTTTGTTCTGGACCATGTCGGCAAGCCCATGCCGGGGCGTGAGGGCGAATGGGCGACGCTCGTGTGCGAGATGGCGAAGCGCGAGAACGTCGCGTGCAAGTTCAGCGGCGTCGTCACCGAGGTGGGGAATGGATACGATTCCGTCAGACGCGTCTTCGACACGGTGCTCGAGGCGTTCGGTCCGAATCGCCTCATGTGGGGCAGCGATTGGCCTGTCGTCACGGCAAACATGGCGTACCGCGAATGGAAGGCAATGGTCGACAGGCTCGTCGCGCGGCTTTCGGAATCCGAGCGCCAGGCAATCCTCGGCGCGACGGCCGCTCGTGTCTACGGCATTTCCTCTTGACTGTAGTTTTCACACTTTCGGGCACTGTCTTGCTTTGCCCGTAAATGGTAAAATAATGACATGAAAACGAGAAACTTGCTTCGCAGAATGGCCTCTGCACTTTCAACTATCGCGCTGGCGCTCACGGCGTCCGCCGCGTATGAACTGAAATACGACTCCCCGGCCAAGGTTTGGGAGGAGGCGCTTCCGCTCGGCTCCGGATCCGTCGGCGCGATGGTCTGGGGCGGCGTCGAACACGAGGCCGTGGACCTCAACGAGGACACGGTCTGGAGCGGCTCGCCGAACTCCAACGTGAACCCGGACTTCAAGCCTCGTCTCGACGAGCTAAGGAAGGTCATCCTCGCCGGCGACTGGGAGAAGGCAAATCCCGGACGCATCCCCGGCGCGCGCAACCACGGGATGAACTACCAGTTCCCGGGCTCGCTAAAACTTGACTTCGACGGCGTGTCGGGGAAGGTCGACGGGTATCTGCGCACGCTCTCCCTTGACGATGCATTTGCGCGCGTCGCATTTGCCGCGGACGGAATCCGCCATGCCCGCGCCGCCTTCACTCCGCTCGGCAAGGGCGGTTTCGTATACATGCTCAAGGCGGACAGGAAGGGCGCGCTTGCGTTCCATGCCTCACTCAAGCGTGCGCACGAAAGCGCGGCGATCTCCATCGAAGACGGAACGCTCGTTCTTCGCGGCGTGACGTCCGACAAGGACGGCGTGCCCGGGAAGGTGCGCTACACCGTGCTCGTCAAAATTGCGGACTGCGACGGCGCGGTTTCGGCGGACGGCGAGGCGCTTCGTGTGTCCGATGCCTCGCGCGCAACGGTCTATGTCGCAATCGGAACGAACTTCAAGAGATACGACGACATCTCCGGCGATGCGGACGCCGTTGCGAAGGCTCGGCTTGCGGGACTGACGAGGTTCGACGCCAGGACGCTCTTTGCCTTTCACTGCAAGGCATACCGCGCGCAGGCCGACCGCTGCACGCTCGACCTCGGACCGGACAAGTTTCCGCAGAAGACGACGGACCTCCGCCTTGCGGATTTCGCGTCGTCGGACGATCCGTATTTTGCCGCGCTGTACTTCCGCTTCGGACGCTACCTGCTCATCTCCTGCTCGCAGCCCGGCACTCAGCCCGCGAACCTCCAGGGGCTCTGGAACAACAGCCTCACTCCGCCGTGGAGCTCGAAGTACACGGTGAACATCAACACCGAGATGAACTACTGGCCGAGCGAGGTGACGAACCTCGGCGAGCTTTCAGATCCGCTCTTCAAGATGATCGGCGAGCTTTCCGTCACCGGCGCGAAGGCGGCGGAGGAGATGTACGGCGCGAAGGGATGGGTGACGCACCACAACACGGACATCTGGCGCATTGCCGGTCCCGTCGACACATACCTCGCCTGCGGATGGTGGCCCTCCGGCGGCGGATGGCTTTCGACCCATCTCTGGGAGCACTATCTGTATACGCGCGACAGGGATTTCCTCGCGAAGTCGTATCCGATCCTCCGCGGCGCAGCGGAGTTCTACGACACGTTCGCGGTGGAGAACCCGGAGACCGGACGACTCGCGTTCATTCCGTCGAACTCCCCCGAGAACACGGCGCATGGACATCCGAATGGATTCGATCCCGTCTGCATGATGGACCATCAGATCGCGCGCGACGTCTGGAGGAACGCGATTGAGGCCGCAAAGGTGCTGGGATGCGACTCGGAATTCGCGGAGAAGCTTGGGAAACGCCTCGAAAAGCTCGAGCCGGACCGCGTCGGAAAGTGGGGACAGCTCCAGGAGTGGGGGGCGGACTTGGATAATCCTGGCGATCACCACCGCCACGTCTCGCATCTCTACGCGCTTTATCCCTCCGCGCAGATAACGCCGGAGACGCCCGAGCTCTTCAACGCCGCGCGCGTCTCGCTCGAGAAGCGAGGCGACGTCTCGACCGGATGGGCGATGGGCTGGCGCGTGTGCCTCTGGGCGCGCCTTCTCGACGGAGACCACGCCTTCAGGCTCATCCAGAACCAGCTCTCTCCGCTCGGACGCAACGCGGGCGGCGGCGGAACTTATCCCAACCTCTTCGACGCGCATCCTCCGTTCCAGATCGACGGCAACTTCGGCTGCACGGCCGGCATCGCCGAGATGCTGATGCAGAGCCACCGCGGATTCGTCGAACTGCTGCCTGCGCTTCCGAAGGCATGGCCCTCTGGCTCGGTCAAGGGACTTCGCGCGCGCGGCGGATGGACGGTCGACTTCGCGTGGAAGGACGGCGTCGTCACGGAATGCACGGTCAGGGCATCCGTCGGCGGAAAGCTCCGGCTCAAGATCAACGGCAAGATTTCCGAATACGACGTCAAGCCCGGCGCGACGATCGCGCCGTAACCCGTTGCCACCTACGCGAGGTAGCGACAGTCTACCTCGCGAGGTGTCCTTCCGGCGAATAACTCTTTGGAGTTATTGTCGCGTGAGAACGATTATGAGATAATGGAGGTGTTGGATCAAGTTGTAGTTTTCAATCAGGAAGGAAGTGTCCATGACAAAGACGACAATGTTGTGCGCGGCGACGGCCTGCGCGATGGCCCTGGAGGCGCGGGATGTATCCGGCCTCTTCTCTCCTTCGCCGGAGGAGCGTCCATATGGCGCGGTTCCGAGCGCAAGCCAGCTCTCGCGGGACGAGATGGACATAATATCCATCATCCACTTCGGCATCAACACGTTCACGGACCAGGAATGGGGCTTCGGCGGAGAGGACCCCGCGAAGTTCGATCCGGGAGACGTCGACTTCGATCTCATGATGCGCCAGGCGAAGGACGCCGGAATAGACGGCATCATCTTCGTCGCGAAGCATCACGACGGATTCTGCCTGTGGCCCACGAAGACGACCGAGTACAACATCACGAAGTCGCCTTACAAGGGCGGCAAGGGCGACATGGTGCGCGACGCGATCGACGCGGCGAGGCGCCAGGGACTGAGAACCGCAGTGTACTGCTCGCCGTGGGACCGCAACACCGCGCTCTACGGAAAGCCGGAGTACATCAGGATGTTCCGAGAGCAGGTGAAGGAGCTGCTCACCGGATACGGCGAGATGTTCGAGATGTGGTTCGACGGGGCGAACGGAGGCGACGGATGGTACGGCGGCGCGAAGGAGCACCGCTGGATCGACCGCACCACATACTACGACTGGCCGACGACATGGAAGATGGTGCATGAGATACACCCTACGGCCTGCATTGAAAGCGACGTCGGACCCGATGTCCGCTGGGGCGGAAACGAGATGGGCTTCGGCGGACCCGAATGCTGGGCGGCGTACGATCCGAAGAGCTTCCAGCCCGGCAAGGTGGCGATGCCGGGCGACTGCCAGAATGTGCGCGACGCGTTCCTCGGCACGCGCAACGGAAAGACTTGGATGCCCGCCGAGTTCGACGTGTCGCTGCGCCCGGGCTGGTTCTACCATCCAGGAGAGGACGGACGAGCAAAGGATCCGGAGCATTTGATGGACATCTACTTCTCGTCGACCGGAAACGGCGGAATGATGAACATCGGACTCCAGCCCGACAGGAAGGGCCGCATCCACCCCGACGACGTGAAGAAGCTCAAGACCTTCGGCGACGAGCTGGAGAAGATGCTGTCGAACGACTTCGCGAAGGATGCGGAGGTGACGCGAACGGACGACGGCGTGGAGCTGGCGTTTGCGCGCGAGGTCGAGTTCAACGTGGTGCGCCTAATGGAGGACTGCCGCTACGGACAGCGCATCGACGATTTCGCGGTGGACTATTTCGACGGAGAGTGGAAGCCGTTCGCGAAGGGCCAGGCCGTCGGCATCCGCCGTCTCCTCAGGCGAGAGGAGACGGTGAAGGCGACGAAGGTGAGACTCAGGATCGTCCACTGCGAAATGACGCCGCTGCTAAAGGACTTTTCCGTCATGCGCTGCGGATTGAAGCGCAACGCGTGGTTCAAGGATTTCGAGAAGCGCTCGTTCTCCAAGGACCGCACGATCGAGGGAAGGCAGGTAAAGATAGACCTAGACCCGAACGTCGGCAAGGGCCGCTACCGCATCGACGCGGACGGCGAAGGCTTCAGAATCAGCGCGTTCGACGAGGAATGTGCACAGGCCGCCATTCGCGAACTCTGCGCGAAGCTCCGCGGCGAATCTGCCGCGGCGCCGCGCTCGCGCGTTCTCGAAGACGGCGGGACGGGTCCGTACAAGGCAGTCATGACGGAGGTGCCGGGATTCGCCGAGCACACGGTGTTCCGTCCGGCGGACATGTCGCCGTTCAATCCCGACAAGCCTCTGCCTGTTCTCGTCTGGGGCAACGGGGCGTGCGCGAATTCTCCAATAGAGCACGCGAAATTCCTGAACGAGATCGCGTCGCACGGATACCTCGTTCTCGCGACGGGAATCTTCCCCGAGACGGACGAGCCGTACCGCGGGCCGATGTCGCGTCCGGAGCAGCAGATCGAGTCCATCGACTGGGCGTTCGCCGCGCAAGACGGCGCGGCGGGCGACGAATACTGCGGGAGAATCGATGTGAAGAAAATCTGCATCGCCGGAATGTCGTGCGGCGGGCTCCAGGCACTCCACAACTGCGCCGACCCGCGCGGAACTGCTGTTATGATATGCAACAGCGGACTTTTCAGCGATCCGTCGAAGGCGATGCCGAACATGCCTATGCCGCGCAAGGAGAAGCTCAAGGAGCTGCACTCGCCGGTCATCTACATTCTCGGTGGAGAGCCTGACATCGCATACGGCAACGGCATGGACGATTTCCACCGCATAAACCATGTGCCGGCGATAGCGGCGAACCTTCCCGTCGGACACGGCGGAACGTACGGGCAGCCCCATGGCGGAGAGTTCGCGGTCGTGGCGAGGACCTGGCTCGACTGGCAGCTCAAGGGCGACGCGGAGGCGTCGAAGATGTTTGTCGGCGAGAACTGCGGACTTGCCAAGCGTCCGGGCTGGACGATAGAGCGCAACGCCCTCGCGACTCATCTTCAAGAGGGACGCGCCTCTAAAGTCCCGTGGCAGGACGAG
The DNA here is from genome assembly GCA_016284515.1 of Kiritimatiellia bacterium. Taxonomy (GTDB): domain Bacteria; phylum Verrucomicrobiota; class Kiritimatiellia; order RFP12; family UBA1067; genus UBA1067. The sequence goes on from JAEEOY010000220.1 coordinate 15,466, forward strand.
TCGGTGTCGTCGATCAACAGGCTGCCGGCGCGGAGCGCGGTGAGGCCGTGTTCAAAGGACGGACGCGAATACGTCCTTTCCCTCGACGGCGAATGGGACTTCGAGTGGAAGAACGGAGACGAGCGCCGCAAGGGGAAGATCAACGTGCCGGGATGCTGGCAGCTGCAGGGCGAGTACGATCCGCCGCAGTACACGAACATGACGTATCCGTTCGCGTTCGATCCGCCGAACGTGGAGAGCGAACCGCCCGCGTGGTGGACGGCGCACCGCTTCAGGAATCCGCACGGCATCTATCGCCGTTCGTTCCGCGTGCCGACCGAATGGCGCGGACGCGACGTGACGCTCCGACTGAACGGCTATTCAAGCGCCGTGTTTGTGCGGCTTAACGGACGCGACGTGGGCTATGGCGAGGACGGGCGGCTTCCGAGCGAATGGGACCTCACGCCATATCTCGCGGACGGTGAGAACGCGCTTGAGATCGAGGTGCTCAAGTTATCCGACGGATCATATCTTGAGGATCAGGATTTCTGGCGACTGAGCGGGCTGTTCAGGTCCGTCGAGCTCGTCGGCGAGGCGAGGAACGGACTGCGCGAATTCTCTGTTGCGGCAGAGCTTTCGGACGATTATTCTCTGACAGAGGTTTCTGTATCGGCGGACGGCTGCGCTGACTATGAATGGGAGATTTACAGTCCCGATGGAATTCTTGTCGGCGCGGCGAAGGGCGGGCAGAAGATAACTGTCGCGAGTCCACGTCTCTGGAAGGGCGGAGATGGAGTCCTCTACAAGGCCGTCGTAAAGGCGCACGGAGATGTGTTTGAAAGGCGCTTCGGCATCCGCAGGGTTTCGATTGAAGACGGCGTGCTCAAGGTCAACGGCGAGCGAATCGTCATTCACGGCGTCGACCGACATGAGATGAGTCCGTACGGCGGCTACGCGATGACGAAGGCAGAGATGGAGCGCGACATCGCGGTGATGAAGGAATACGGAATCAACGCCGTGCGCACAAGTCACTATCCGAACGATTCGTACTGGTACGATCTTTGCGATGAGAACGGCATATTCGTAGTGGCCGAGGCGAATGTCGAGTGCCACGGAAGCGGACATCCACTCGGGACGGAAACGATGTCGCACCGTCCGAGCTGGCGCGCAGCGATTGTGGAGCGCAACCTCAGGCAGGTCGCCGTGCTGAAAGACCATCCGTCGATCATTGTCTGGAGCCTCGGCAACGAAAACGGGAAAGGGCAGAACATGATCGCCGCCTACCATGCGGTCAAGGCGGCGGATCCGACGCGCCCTGTCCAGTACGAAGGGGTGCTGAATCCGTACCACGAGCAGAAGTTCGACGTGGAGGGAACGGACATCATCTGTCCGATGTATGAACATCCCGATTCGATCAGGAAGGCTCTGGCGAAGTTCAAGTCGCGTCCGTACATTCTGTGCGAGTTCTGCCATTCGATGGGCAATGCCGACGGAAACTTCGGCGAGTACATGTCGCTAATCGACGAGTTTCCGAATTTCCAGGGCGGCTTCATCTGGGACTTCGCAGACCAGGGACTTTGCGCGAACAAAGACAGCGGTGTGAGTGGCGCAGAGAGTGAGCGTAGCGTAGGGAGCGAAGCCACGAACCTCCTTTACGGTGGCGACTTCGGCGATCAACCGAACGACGGGGCGTTCTGCTGCAACGGTGTTTTCGACGCCTTCAGGCGTCCGCATCCTGGCGCGTACGAAGTCGCGTGGTGGTATCGCGGCAAATCGCACTGCGCCACGGCCGAAAGGCTGCGCGCCGCCGCGCGTTCCGCCGGACGCGGCGGATGTGCCGCGCCGGCGTCTCGGGTCGAGGAGGTGCTTGCTTCCATGCGCATGAACTTCTGGCGCGCGCCGACGGCGAGCGATAGCGGATGGAACATGCCACGCGTCTGCGAACCATGGCGGAAGGCGACCGAATCGCAGACGCTTCCGGAGGGATGCTCGACGAATCTTGTCGTCCGCTCCATCGGCGGCGGTGCGCGTGAAGTCGAGTTCTCCGTCACCGTTCCGGAGTCCTCGCCTGTGATTCCACGAGTCGGTTTGACGTTCAGAGTAAGGCGCAACGGCGACGACGCTGTGTCGTGGCACGGACGCGGCCCGTGGGAGAACTATCCCGACAGGAAGGATTCCGCCGAAGTCGGCGACTGGGCGATGAGCCTTGCGGAACTGAACGACAGCCGCTATATCCGTCCCTGCGAGATGGGCTACAGAACGGACGTCACGCGTCTTTGCGTCGCTGGTTTTGAATTCTCCGGCGAGGGCTTCGGATTCAACGTGTGGCCGTGGACGCAGAAGGACCTTGAGAAGGCGCGTCATGTCGAAGAACTTGTGGAAGATCCCGAGTGGCTGACAGTCAACATCGACTGCGCCATGATGGGCGTGGGCGGGGACGACGCGTGGGGCGCGCGTCCGCACGCGTCGTATCTTCTCAAAGGCGCGAAGACATACACGCTGAAATTTACGGTCCCCGAATGGGGGGTTCCCTGTCGCGGGCAAATCGTGTATAATTGACGGCATAAGAATGGAGAAACCAAAATGAAAAAGTCATTTGTATTGTCGTTGGTCATGATTGCCACGGGGGTTGCAGCTGCGGATGTCGCGGTGAAGGGCCCGGACGGGCGTCTCGAGTTCCGTCTCAGGTCGGAGAACGGCGCGCCGCAGTGGAGCGCCGCGTACGACGGACGGTCCGTCGCGGAATGGTCTCCGCTCGGACTCGTGACCGAATACGGCGACTTCACGAAGGGCGTGAAGCTTGGCGAGGCGAAGAAGGGGCGCTTCCGCGATGCGTACACCCTGCCGCAGGGCAAGCGATCAAAGGTCAAGGTGGAAATGAACATGGCCGTCGTGCCGCTGCTCGCGGGCAACGCGAAGCTTGGCTTCGAGGTGCGTGTCGGAAAGAACGACCTCGCGTTTCGGTACTTCGTCGAGAAGGCGACTATGGTGCGTCGCGAGGCGACTGGCTTCGCGTTCGCCTCCGGCGCGAAGATGTTCGCGACGCAGCAGTCCAAGCCGATGACAGGCTTCGCCAAGACGAAGCCAAGCTACGAGGAGACGTACGTCTACGACGCGGAGCTCGGCACGAAGTCCGGTAGCGGTGAGGGCTGGACGTTTCCGATGCTGATGCGCATTCCTGGTGCGGACGGGGCGAGGGACCTCTGGGCGCTCGTGTCCGAAACCGGGACTGACGGGAACTACTGCGGCTGCAGGCTTGCGGACTGGGAGAATGGGGCTTTTCGCGTTGCGTTCCCGATGCCGGGCGAGGCGCGTGGAAAGGGCTCCGTCGAGCCGAAATGCGCGGCGAAGACTTCTACCCCGTGGCGCACGCTGACGGTCGGCGACTCGCTCGCCCCGATTGTCGAGACGACGATTGCGTATGACGTCGTGAAGCCCGTCGTCCCCGCGCCGAAGAAGCCGTACAAGTTCGGACGCGGCTCGTGGAGCTGGATCGTGTGGGACGACGCGTCGATGAACGCGGCGGACCAGCGCAAGTTCATCGACCTCGCGGCGGAGATGGGGTGGGAGCACATCCTAATCGACGCGTTCTGGGACCGTATCCCCGCCGAGGAGTTTGATGCGCTTCTCGCGTATGCGAAGGAAAGGAAGGTCGCCGTCTACCTCTGGTACAACTCGAACGGAGACTGGAACGACGCGCCGCAGACGCCGAAGGACAGGTTCGTGACGCGCGAGTCGACGGAGAAGGAGATGGCGTGGCTCGAGTCGAAGGGCGTGCGCGGCGTCAAGGTCGACTTCTGGGGCGGAGACAAGCAGTTCGTCATCGCGAAGTACTGCGAGCTCTTTGAAATCGCCAACAAGCACCACATACAGGTGATTGTCCATGGCTGCACGCTGCCGCGCGGATGGGAGAGGATGTATCCGAACTTCGTCGGTGCGGAGGCTCTCCTCGCAAGCGAGAACGCGAAGTTCTCTAACTGGGGAATGGGCTTGACGCCGCAGTGGGCGGCGACGCATCCGTTCTGCCGCAACGCCTTCGCGATCGCGGAGTATGGTCCGGTGTTCCTTAACAAGTTCCTGCGCGCGGACAACAAGTCGGGCGTGAAGAGGA
>JAEEOY010000221.1 GCA_016284515.1 Kiritimatiellia bacterium
ACGCGGCTGGAAGCCGCGTCTCCATGGAAGCGGCCGAGTGTCTTGCCGCGTCGGCGTACTCACTCGGCGGGCTATCCCTTCTTTTGTAGGGATTGCGCGGGGGCGTGATCTGATTTATAATTGTGGCGTAATTTGGAAGGTGGGTTACGCCATGAAAATCAAAACAACTATCCCTGCATTTTTCGCTGCGCTTGCACTGGTCTCTTCCGGAGGCCAGTCGGGCTGGACCGTCGAGACGCTTAGCGCGTCGGACGCCTCAATTCTTCAGACTTCCGGGACGCTTCTCTACGCCTACCGCGGTGCCTCGGCGAGTTTGACCCTCGGCGAGGTGACGTTCCAGTCAGGCGCTGACCTTTCCTCCGCAAACATCGCGTATGACCCGGCGTTTTCCGCAGCCGATGTCCAGGCGGCGTCGAATGCAAATACAATCCGCGGGCTGGCATGGAGTTTCGGCTCCTCGCCAGGAATGAGCGATATCAAACTGACGGTAAAGGGACTCACGGCCGGACACCGGTATCTAGTTCAGATATTTGCCCACAACTCATACGGCGATTCCAATATCACGATCGGAAGCGAGACGGCGGTCTCCATCCGTGACGGACAGTACGCGACTGTCTACGGCTCGTTCGATGCTTCTGGCTCCACGCATGACGTCGTGTTCTCGATGGGTGGGGCTGGCGGAGGGCGCTACGTCAACGCCGTTCAGGTGCGTGACCTCGGCGGAAGCTCTGGTGGCGGGGACAATCCCGGCGGCGGCGATGAACCCGGCGGCGGCGATGAACCTGGCGGCGGAGACAATCCAGGCGGTGGAGACAATCCTGGCGGCGGCGACAATCCTGGTGGCGGCGATGAACCTGGCGGCGGGGAGATACTGCCGCCGTTGCCCGAGGGGACGGATCCGTTGAAGATATCTGAGATATGCCCCCGCCCGGACGAGCTTGACCCCAACGGACGCGAGTCGGGCTGGATCGAACTTAGGAACTGCGGTGACACGGACATCGACCTTGCGGACTACGAGATTGTCCGCGTGAATCGCGGAAAGGAGCTGAAGGCGAAGGGACGTCCTCTCGCTTCGCGCACGGTCGCTCCTGGCGCATACGCCGTCGTCTACATGAGCGAGGAATACGACAACGTGGATTCTGGGCAGACGCAGATATACGACAACGACGTGATGGTCTGTCCCAGCAAGATTAGCCCGAAGAAATTCCCCATGGTCGCGCTCTACAAGGGAGACGTCCTCCTTGAGCGGTTCGTGATTCCGGTCGACATTCCCGACGGACATTCGTTTGCGCCGGCAGGCGGCATGTTCCCCGCATACAAGGGCGCGGCGGGCGGGACTGACTTGACCGACAGCCTCCACATAACAGATTCCAACGCGGTCACGCGCGTAATCCTGCCGACGGCCACGAAGGGCGCGGCGAACAACCGCGCGGGCGAGGTCGCCTACGGACCGAACGCAGGTCCGCTGTACGGCGTAAAGCACAATCTTTCCGACTGGCATGCGTTCCCGCTTGCGAGGGAGAACGAGCCCTACCCCGTAACGCTTGCCGTCAATCCGCTCGGTTCCGCAGAAGGCGACGAGATCGTAAGCGTCCGCCTCGTCTATCGCCTGGACTATGCCCGCGGCGACCTCAACGAGACCGAGAAGTACGGCTCGGTCGAGATGACGAAGGGGGATTTCGCCGAGGGCGAGGGACAGCTCTGGACGGCTGTGATTCCGTACCAGGAGAAGGCCGATCCGAATGCGGAGGACCTCCTTCGGTTCAAGGCGGGGCATCTCCTCCGCTGGGCAGCGCAGGTGACGGACAGCGCCGGGAACACGTGGCGCACGCCGTCCTTCCGCAATCCCGACGACGGATACGAATGGTACGGCACTCTTGTCGAGCCGACGGCGGACCAGATGTCCGCGACTCTGCCGACGTGGCACATCTTCGTCGCGAAGCAGGGAGAGTCCGACATGAACCTCCAGTACGACAGCGGTCCGATGCAGGTGAATCACACGACCTGGCCGTATGGCGTGCGCTGCGGCATTTTCGACTCACAGACCTCGAACTACTACGACAACGTGCGAATCGACGTACGCGGCAATACGACGGTGGACGTGCTGGGAACGGCCGGCGGAAGGAAGTATTCGCACGGCCTCCGCTTCTCGAAGGTTCATCCGATGCAGTGCACAGATCCGTTCAGCGGAGAGAAGATCACCGTCCGCAAGACCTCGCTTCTGGCCGAACTCCAGGACCCCACGAACATGCGATCCGACCTTTCGATGTATCTGCGGCGCAAGGCGGGGCAGGAGGTTCCGTTCGGCTATCCCGTGCGCCTGCAGCGGAACGGTTTGTTCTTCCAGCTCGCCCAGCATTCGAACCGCTTCACCGACGAGTATCTCACGGACTACCTCGGCTACGACGAACACGGCTGCGCCTTCAAGAACGTCGGTACGTGTGGCGGCGACAGGAACACCGGCGGCAATCCATCGCAGGTACTTCCCGACGACGGGACGGACGTGATGTCGGAGCTTGATGCGTTCAAGGCCCTGCTGTGCGGCAACAACAGCCAGACGGTTCGCATCCTCGGCCGTCTTGTGTCCGAAAGCACGAACGCCGTCGTCCGGCTCTACGACCTGCCGTCCTGGTTCAACTTCCTTGCTCTTTCGCGCATCACTCAGGAGTGCGACGACGATACCTCGACGCTGAACCTCTACTACGACCGCAACGGCACCGGCACGTGGCGTCCGCTGGCCTACGACCTCCATCAGTCGTTCGGCGTCTTCTGGGCGGGAACGGACCCCGGGCAGAACAAGAACGGACTCATGGCGACGAACGACACGGCGAAGAGCCATCCGTTCCACGGCGGACTCTTCGCGCCGAAGGACCTCGGAATGGGCAACCGCGCGTACGAGGGAATCTACCAGACGCCCAAGTTCCGGCGACTGCTGGTGCGGCGCCTGCGCACGCTGATGGACGAGATACTCAAGGAGCCTGGGACGCCGAAGGAGCAGACTCCGTTCTGGACGGACTACGTCATGCCGATGTACAACGCGATGAAGTCCGACAGTGACGAAGACCGTATGCGTTCTCCGCTCAAGAAGCAGTATCCGCTCTATGTCTGGAGTCAGAGCGACATGACGTTCGAGGAGGGATTGGACGACATGTGGGACAACTACATTGTGCCGCGCCGCAATCACTTCTACGTAACGCACTCGATCACCAACACGGCGAAGGCGCTTGGCTACGGCACCGAACTCAACGCGGGCATTCCGCTCGCGCAGAGCGACATCTCCGTGCTCAAGGCGAAATTCGAAGTCGTCGCAGTTCCGGGCGGGGCGGTCGTGCGCAATCTCAACGAGGAGACGGTCGACATTTCCGGATGGAGGCTCTCCGGCGCGATGAACTTCACGTTCCCGGCGGGCTCGGTCATCGACCAGGCGTTCGGCGATGCGCCGGGCGAGGTGTTCGTCGTCTCCAACAGAATCGCCTACGTCGCGTCGCTCGAGGCGGCGGGCGTCGCGCTGACGGACCAGGTCATCCTCGGCAACGCGGAGGGCGGCTCCGGCATCGGCTACGCACTCGCGGATGCGCAGGGCGAGCCCGTCTTCGCGCCGGTTTCCGAGAGCGGACTCAGGTTCCACACGATCTACGGCTCGACCGTCGGGGACGGCAACACGGGCGAGTTCATCGTCTTGACGAACGTGTCGGCGAACGCGGCTGTTCTCGAGGGAGTCAGGGTTTCCGTGGCGAAGAGGGGAAAGAGCGGCGTGGAGGCGCCGAAGTGCCTGGTGACGCTCGGGGAGGGGACAGTCCCCGCATACGGGTCCGTCAGGCTCGACCAGGCGGACTACTCCGGCGCCGGATGGGACAAGATCACGAACGGGGCGATCTTCATCAAGATCGAAGATGCGGACGGGTCGGAGATACAGAGCGGCTTCGCCAGCTTCGGGCTGTACCCTGAGTGCGACGGCGAGGGTTCGGCCCTGCGTGCCAAGCGGTTCGACAGCGATTCGCCGCTGCAGGAGAGCACGGACGACTGGGAGCCGGTCGCCGTGGTGTCCGGCGGTGCGGTGCCTGTTCCGGTGATAGGCGGCGCACAAGGCGCGGCTATCGTCGTAGGCGAAGGCAGCGTCTCCGTGACAATCGGCAACGCCGCGGCCGGACACCGGTACGGCTACAGGAAGTCCGCGACGATTGCCGGTCTCAAGGACGCGCCGATCGTCTATCTCGGCGAGGTCGCGGTCTCCGACGGCGCGCTGACGCTCGACATCCCGAGGGATGAGAACGAGCAGTGCTGTTTCTATCAGGTTGTAGCCCAATAACAAAGATCATATGGGGGTAATGATGAAGGTATGTCTTGTATTCGCGGTCCTAGTCGGTGGAACGGTTTTTGCAGGGCAGAACATTCCCTGCGAGCAGTTTGACGTCTCGAAGGTCGTGCGCGGAAAAGGCGCGGTCGAAGTAGCCTGCACCGCGATCGAGAAGCGCTTCTCCACGGCGGCGCACAAGCACTTTTTCGGAATGCGGATGCCCGCGCCGTTTGCCGTGGAGATTCCGCTCGGCGGAGAGGCACTTTCGTTCGAGGCTTCGTGCGGCGTGGACAAGTCGGGCGCGAAGGGTGCGGTCGTGCTGCGCGTTCTTGGCGACGGAAAGGAGCTTTGGGCTTCGCCGTCCACGGCCTTCGGAGACAAGGATGAAGTAAAGGTCTGCGTCGACGTGTCGGGCGTAAATGCGATGACGCTTGCTGTCGATCCGGTTGAGGGTAATGGCGACGGCGTTCTCGCCGTCTGGGGCGAGGCGCGCGTCACATGCCGCGACGGCGCGGTGCTTCCCAGCGATGTGCGCCGCACCTCGCGCCAGCTTGGCGTCCTCACGCCGGGCGCGGCGGATGCGCCGCGCATTAACGGTCCTCGCGTCTATGGCGTGAGGCCTGGGAAGCCGATCCTCTACCGTGTCCCCGTTACGGGACAGAGGCCGATGAAGCTGAAAGTTGAGCCGGTAGGGTCGGCGTTCCACCGCCGACCGCCGTCGGGCCTGTCGTTCGACCCCGACACGCAAGTCCTCTCCGGCTCAATCAAAGAGCCTGGCGAATACACGATTGCGATTGTTGCGGAAAACTCCAGTGGCAAGGCGGAGAAGACGTTGACGATCAAGGTCGGGGAGAAGATCGGCCTTACGCCCGCGCTCGGCTGGAGCAGCTGGAATGCATTCGGCGGCAGCGTCTCAGATGCTAAGGTGCGTGCGGCGGCTGACGCGCTCGTCGCGACGGGCCTTGCGGACCACGGCTACTCGTACGTCAACATCGACGACTTCTGGCAGAACATCCCCGAACGTGCGAAGGAAGATCCCGACCTCGACGGACCGCTGCGCGACGCCGAAGGCCGCATTGCCGCAAACAGGCGCTTCCCCGACATGAAGGGGCTTGTGGACTACATACATGCGAAGGGACTCAAGGCCGGCATATACTCGAGCCCCGGGCCTTACACCTGCGGCCGTGCCGTAGGGAGCTGGCAGCACGAGGAGTTCGACGCGAAGACCTTCGCGGACTGGGGGTTCGACTACCTCAAGCACGACTGGTGCTTCTACGACGACGTCGCCTTCGGTAAGGGACTCGACCGCGCGATGTATCCGTATCTCGTAATGGGGCGCGCGCTCGCACACCAGGAACGCGACATCTACTTCTCGCTCTGCCAGTACGGAATGGAGAACGTGAGCGCGTGGGGGCGGCTTGTCGGCGCGCAGAGCTGGCGAACGACGGGCGACGTGTTCGACACCTGGAGTTCGGTCTCGGCCGCAATCGAGAAGCAGAAGAAGCTCTTCTACTACACGGAGCCAGGCGCGTGGAACGACCCCGACATGCTCTGCGTCGGAAATGTATGCTGGAACGACGGAAGGCCCACGCGCCTTGCGCCGAACGAGCAGTACACCCACGTGTCGCTGTGGGCGCTGCTCGCGGCACCGATGCTCATCGGCTGCGACCTTACGAAGATCGACGACTTCACGCTTTCGCTCCTCTCGAACGACGAGGTAATCGACATCGACCAGGATCCGCTCGGAAAGGGCGCGGGGTGCATCGCCGAAGGGGATGAATGGGAGATATGGGCGCGTCCGCTCGAGGACGGGTCGATCGCCGCCGGACTATACAACAAGTCAAGTCGGGAGCAGACGGTTGTCTTTGACCTCGAGGCTGCCGGGCTCATGTGCAAGTGGCGTGTCCGGGACGTGTGGCGGCAGGAGGACGTCGGCGTCTTCCTCGGCAAATACGAGGCGGCCGTGCCGGGGCATGCGACGCATCTCGTGCGGCTGTTCCCGCTTCCGTGCGGACACCTGCGCGAGGGGATGGACGACATCCGCGAAAATGCCTGGCGCCTTCTCCGCGCGAAGGACCTTTCCAAGGGCACCCTACTTTTGTAGGGATTGCTCTTCGTAGCGGACAATGCTATAATTGCCTCAGAATCTGAAACCTAGGAGGCTTGTCATGGAAGCATTGAACCGCACTTTCAACACTTTTGCCGCGATTGCGTTCGCGTCGGTCCTTTCGGTTTGCGCTGCCGACTACGACTATGAAGTCGAGTTCGTGAAGTCGTCGCACGGCAGCGTCGTCAAGACCGACCTGCTGCCCGAGGGCGGGCTCACGTTCAAGATCGAACTCATGTTCGAGGGTCCGTTCAACCAGATATTCGGCGGAAAGTTCGACCACGCGAAGAATACCACGGCGTTCTTCGGGCAGGAGGACGCCGAGGATGCGGATGGGTTCCGCGACCTCTACAACCTGGCCCTCGGCGGACACGAGGCGCAGACGTACCAGACGTTCGTGAGCCTCGGGCGCAAGAGCCGGGACAAGTGGATCCACTGTGGACTCCAGGAGGTCAACGACGCCGTCATCGGCTCGCGCATCGCTATCGTCTACGACGGACGGAACGTCTCTTGGGGAAGCTTCCGCATGAAGCTCGAAGGCGAGCGCACGGCGACCGGAAAGGTGCCGGTCTCGTTCTTCGGCATGACGTGCGCGGACGGCACGCCCAAGTCGTACGCCTGCTACGACATGTCGCTCTACGGCGCGTCGTTCTACAAGGACGGCAAGCAGGTCGCCGAGTTCGTGCCCGTCGTGAAGGGCGGCGTCGCAGGACTCTACGAGAAGGTCTCGAAGAAGTTCTACGCGAGCGCCACGGCTGTCCCGCTGACGGCCGGCCCGAAGGCCGAGAAGAAGAAGGAACTTGTGGCAAGGCGGAACGGAAAAGCGGCGGCCATTGATTTTTCGGTGCCGGTTTTCGAAGACGACTTCACGAACCCCAAGGTGTTCGCGGAGCGGTGGGACTTCCGCGGGCACGCGCAGAAGGAGATCGAGGTGAAGGACGGCGCGGTGCGCGTTCCGAGCGGCAACACCGGCGACGGCATCCAGTGGAAGGGCGAGCTTCCCGACGAGTGCGCGGTCGAGGCCGATTTCGTGTGCTATCCCGAGTGGAGCAAGATCAAGGATCCGAAGGACGGCGACTACCACTGGGCGTCGATGGGCTGCGACTACGGCAACTACGGCGTCAGGAGCGACGGATACGGCGTGAGCCTCTACGCGCCGGCGGAAGGCCAGGCGACCCGCAGCTGCTATCCGTGGATCGCGAACTTCAAGGAGGGCGAGCCGGTGACGGTCCGCTTCGAGCGACGCAAGATCGGCGACAAGATGATGGGCTACACGTTCCTCATCAACGGCGTCCAGGCAAACTACTTTACCGCCCCGACGCCGAAGAAGAAGGTCGGCTTCGACGGAGTGGCGAGGTCGAATCCGCTCGTCATCGACAACTTCCAGTGTCCGTTCGAGGTCCGCCGCGTCACGATCTACGCGCTGCAGGGCGACGACAGCCCGAACCTCATCGCGAACTCGGGCTTCGAATACGACAGCGACGGGGTGCCGCCGCACTACTGCAACCGCAACTTCTGCGCGATGGACAAGGTGTCCGTCGAGGACTACAAGGAGAAGTACCTCAAGTGCTTCATGGTTGACCGAAATGAGAGGCACTCCGGCAAGCAGTCGCTCCGGCTCAACATCGGGCCGTTCGTCCGCAGCTTCGACTTCTTCACATGGAACACTCCGACGCAGAAGGGCAGGAGCGCGGTCCTCTCCGTGTGGGCGAAGGCGTCCGAACCCGGCGTCAAGTTCAAGCTGAAGCTCTCGAAGGATGCGAAGATCGTGGACCTGACGACGAAGTGGACGCGCTACGAGATAACGACGACGAACATGCCCTCGCCCGGGATCTTCAGCCCCGTCTGGTTCGACGTGCCGGATCTCCACCAGCGCACGACCGAGGCGTCCATCTGGCTCGACGACCTCCAGCTCGAGATGGTCGACGCGCCGGAGGGAGGGTTCGACAGCGCGAAGACATATGCGACGGAGTACAAGCCGAAATCCGGCGACGCGGCGAACTTCACGCTCGGGAAGCCCACGCCCCACGCGAGGCCGGAGCGAAAGACCCCCTACACCGCGGCGGAGAACGCGCTCTGCGGATACTCGGTCCCGGCGGAGGGGCTCATCCTCGGACACTACGACTTCTACATGAACGAGAAGACGGCGGGCTTCCGCGTGTGGGACGCTAACGGAGGCTTCGAGGAGGTGTCGGTCGACATTTCGAAGATGGCGTTCGGAACAAACGCCGTCACGGTAAAGGCGCTCGGGAAGGAGTGGAAAAGCGAGGTGCGCAAGCTTCCGTTCAAAAAGGGCGCGACGCAGATCAACCAGTGGTCGCGCACGCTTGTGCACGACGGTGAGAAGGTGTTCATGAGCTCGCCGTGCCTCATCGGACGCGAGAACGCGCCGCAGGCGGACGGCACGTCGAAGCAGGTCGACATCATTTGCGACGCGGGTTTCAAGTACCTGAACCTCCAGAACAACCTGAACGTCCGCGACATCGAGATGAACCAGAAGACGCTCGCCTACGCGGCGAAGAAGGGGCTCAAGTTCACGGTCTGGACGGGCGAGGGACAGACCCTCGACGACGTCGGCGAGATCAAGAGATGGGAGGACAACTCGGCGACGGACTGGTCGCGCGAGAAGATGTACCGCATGCTTGACAGCGAGAACGTCATCAACTGGCTTGTCCTCGACGAGCCGGAATACCGCAAGGCGGACGAGTGCAAGGCGTTCATGGAGCGCACCAAGAAGCTCTTCCCATACAACCCCGTGCAGATGAACAACTGCTGGATGGGCATCTCGGGGCGCTTCGCGGGTCTGCCGACGGACATCCTGATGGTCGACTACTACCTCACCTGCGACGGCACGACGCTAGACATGGTCGTCTCAAAGGTCGACGTCCTCCGCTCCATCGCGCCAGGCAAGCCCTGCTGGTACTTTATGGAGAGCGAGAATTCGCTGCATCCGCGCATCCCGTCCTACAAGGAGCAGATCGCGCAGTGCTGGGGCTCCATCGCCGCCGGCGCGTCGGGACTAAGCTGGTTCGTCAACATGCCTACTTCGCGCTGCTGCTACGACGCGCTTGTCGACGTCAACCGCGAGATTCTCGACAACGTCGACTTCCTCTGCTCGGACGAGCTCTGCGGCGGCGCGATCTCGAGCGAGACGGAGAACTACATCCGCTGCCTCACCAGGAAGCACGGCGACGAATGGCGCATCTACACCGCCAACGTCAATCCGCATCCCAACAAGCGCGTCGGCTTCAGGCTCCCGCCCGAGATCCCTTCGGATGCGAAGGTCGAGGTCATGTACGAGAACCGCTCGCTCCAGGCGAAGAACGGCATCTTCGGCGATTCCTTCGACGGTTTTGCGCGGCACATCTACCGCGTAAGGAGGTGAAACAGAAATGACTTCCAACGACAGCAGTTCAGGCTCCCGGCTGGCGTCGCTCGACGCAGCCCGCGGATTCGACATGTTCTTCATCATGGGCGGCGAGGGGCTGATCGTCGCCCTCGCCGCGCTGTTCGGATTTCCCGATTTCGGCGCGACGTTCGGACACGTTCCGTGGGACGGACTCCACTTCATGGACACCGTCTTCCCGACGTTCCTTTTTCTTGCCGGCGTGACGTTTCCGTTTTCCGCCGCGAAGAGCCGCGAGCGCGGCGCGACGGATTTGCAGATCGCCCTCAAGGCGCTTCGGCGCTGCGCGCTGCTCGTCCTTCTCGGGCTTGTCCACGACGGACCTCTCCTGCGATTCGACTTCGCGCACCTTCGCGTGTGGAGCGTGCTCGGACGCATCGGCGTCGCGTGGTTCTGCGCGGCGATGCTGTATCTGCGATTCAGGACGAAGACGCGCGCCGGAATCGCGTTCGCGCTCCTCGCGGGCTGCGTGCTCTTCACGCGCTTTGTCCTTGCGCCCGACGCGCCCGCCGGGGCGAGTCCGTTCTCGCCCGAGGGCAACTTCGGCTGCTGGCTCGACAGGACGCTCACCGGCGGCCACACGTACAAGCCGCTCTTCGACCCCGAGGGCTTCGCCGGAATCGTCCCCGCCGTAGTCACTGCAATGCTCGGCATGTTCGCGGGCGAGCTTGTGAGGCGCGCCGGGGCGGATCCGCGCCGCAAGTGCCTCGACCTCGCGATGTTCGGCTCGGGGCTTCTCTCCGTCGGTCTCGCGCTATCGCTTGTCTGCCCCGTGAACAAGGCGCTGTGGTCGCCGAGCTTCGTCCTCGTTGTGGGAGCGTATTCGACGCTTCTCTTCCTTGCCTTCTATGCCGTGATCGACGTGCTGGGCTTCTCGAAGTGGGCGTTTCCGCTCAAGGTGATCGGGATGAACTCCATCGCCATCTACATGGCGCAGTCGGTGATCGGCGCCGGACAGGCTAACGACTTCCTCTTCAGCTGGGCGTGGAGGCATCTTCCGGACTCGTGCGGCGACCTGAAGCGGGTGTTCATGAACCTCGGCTACGTCGCAGTCTGTTGGCTGTTCCTCTTCTTCCTCTACCGCAAGAAGACATTCCTCAAGGTCTGAAACCACAAGGAGGGACTATGCAGAGCATAAGACTGTCGGTTGTTGTTGTCCTTTTGTTGTCGGCCTTCGCGTCGGCAGCGACTGCAAAGGAGGTCTGGCGCGATCCGGGCGTTACGCAGCGCAACAGGCTGCCCGCGCGCTCCGTCATGGTGCCGTGCGAATCGAAGGCGACGGCGCTTGCCGTGGCGAAGGGCGAGAAGCTGCGCACCGAGTCGAAGTGGCTCAAGTCGCTGAACGGAGAGTGGGACTTCAAGTGGAAGCACGACTTCTACGCGAAGGAATGGGAGAAGACTGCGAAGATCGCCGTTCCCGGATGCTGGCAGCTCCAGGGGAAGTACGATCCCGCCCTCTACACGAACGCGATATATCCCGTCCACGGATGGAACGAGGGCGATCCCTACGTCGAGCCGCCGAAGGAATACACGAGTCACCACTTCCGCAATCCGGTCGGACTCTACAAGCGCTCGTTCACTGTTCCCGCCGACTGGAAGAATCGCCGCGTCGTCATCCACTTCGGCGGCGTGTCGTCCGCGATGTTCCTGCGCGTCAACGGCAAGGAGGTCGGCTATTCGCAGGACAGCCGCCTCCCTGCGGAGTTCGACGTCACGCCGTTTCTGAAGGACGGCGAGAACACGCTCGAGGTGGAAGTCTTGAAGCACTGCGACGGAACGTTCCTTGAGGATCAGGACTTCTGGCGCCTCTCGGGAATCTTCCGCGACGTATGGCTTGTCGCGGAGGGCAAGGGCGCTCCATACGACCTCATCGTGGACGCGCAGCTCTCCGACGACTTCAAGAAGGGAACGCTCGTCGTGCGCGACGCGAAGGGGAAGTCGCTTCTCGAGAAGAAGTACGAGAATCCGAAGCTCTGGAGCTGCGAGGCGCCGAACATGTACTACGAGACGGTGACGGCGGGAGGGTCTGTCTATCCCGTCGCCTTCGGATTCCGCAAAGTCGAGATCAAGGACTCGGTTATATACATCAACGGGAAGCGCGCGCTCTTCATGGGCGTAAACCGCCACGAGATGGAGCCTGCAAGCGGCTATGCCGTGACACTCGAGGGCATGAAGCGCGACATCGAAATATTCCACGACCTCAACATCAACGCGGTGAGGACGTGTCACTATCCGAACGACCCCACGTGGTACGAGCTCTGCGACCGCGAGGGCATCTACGTCGTCTGCGAGGCTAACGTCGAGGCGCACGGCGTGCGCCTTCACGGCGAGACGGAGGGAGTGCTACCCAAGAATCTGCTCTACCACGACGCCATTGTAGAGCGAGGCGTCAACATGGTCAAGACGTTCCGCAACCATCCGTCGGTGGTCATCTGGTCGCTCGGCAACGAGACGGGGGACGGCCCGGCGATGAAGGACGAGTACGAGGCGATGAAGGCGGTTGACGCGACGCGTCCGGTCCAGTACGAGGGCGCGCAGGATTCGGACCACAGCGACGTGAAGTGTCCGATGTACGCGCGGCCCTGGTATGCCGAGAGCTACGTCAAGAAGAATCCGAAGAAGCCCTATGTCCTCTGCGAATACATGCACGCGATGGGCAACTCCTGTGGAGACATCCAGGACTACTGGGACCTCGTGAGGAAGTATCCGTCCATGCAGGGCGGCTTCATCTGGGACTTCGCCGACCAGGCGCTTTGGAAAACCGACAAGCGCGGAACATGGCTCGCCTACGGCGGCGACTTCGGCGAGAGGCCCCACGGAGACAATTTCAACTGCAACGGCATTGTCGCGTCCGACCGCACGTACCATCCGGGCGCCTACGAGATCAAGCACGCCTACCAGCCCGTACACGTCGACTCGTGGAACTGGGATACGAAGACCGCGAAGATATACAACGCCTACCGTTTCTCGACGCTTGACAGCCTCAATGCGCATTGGGTCGTCACGAAGGGCGGGAAGATCGTCAAGGACGGCCTCCTCGACGTCAAGGGCTTTGCGCCCGACACCGTCAAGGAGATCAAGGTCGCCGATGTCCCGGACGGGGACGCGATAACGTTCCTCTTCGTTCGCGGGGAGTTCGACATTGACGAGGACGGACGTCCCGACGTCGCGGCGATGGATCAGTTCGCGAAGCCGTTCGTGCCCGTGGCCGCGCCTGCCGCAGGCAAGACCGTGGCGGAGCATCCGTTCAGGATGAACTTCTGGCGCGCGCCCGTTGACAACGACCGCGGATGGGACATGGCGAAGCAGTGCAAAGAGTGGAAGGACGCGACCGAGACGCAGAAGCTTCCCGAGGGATGCAGCGCGGACTTCAAGGTCTCAAAGACCGAGAAGGGCTATCTTGTCGAGCTCAAGGTCGTCATCGGCGAGAATCATTCGCCCGTCCCGCGCATCGGCGTGACGTTCACGATTCCGAAGGACCTGACGAACGTCGAGTGGTACGGAATGGGTCCGTGGGAGAACTACTCCGACCGCCGCACCGCCGCGCTCCTCGACGTCTGGAAGGCGTCCGTCGGACTCGTCAGCGGCCTTGCGTGCGAGGACGGATACATCGACTATCCGGAGTTCCGCCTCAACCCCGACAACTACATCGAGCCGGGCGAGCAGGGCTACCGCACGGAATGTCGTTGGATATCATTCGGCGACGGAAAGGGCAAGACGGTGAAGGTCACCGCGCTCGGCGCGCCCGTCGGCTTCAATGCGTGGCCCTATCCGCAGTCCGCGCTCGAGAAGGTGAAGCACCAGTGGGCGGTTTCGGCCGGGGATGTCATCACCGTCAACGTCGACGCGGTTCAGATGGGCGTCGGCGGAGACAACAGCTGGGGTGCGAAACCGCACGACGACAATTTGATCGGCAAGGGAGAGTACAGTCTGAGCTTCCTCGTCGAGGGACTGTAATCCGCTGCTGGATTCCCCCCCTACGTTTGTAGGGATTGCGATTTCCGCCCAGTTTGATACAATAATGGCGTATCAACTGGGAAAAGGAGCACAAGAAATGAACGCACGATACAGTCTTACAGCCGTCGCTTTCGCCGCCGTTCTCTGGGCGGGCGCCGCTTCTGCCGACGACGGCGCGAAGGCGCGCGTCGACGCCTTTCTCGCGAACGAGTTCGAGGGTGGCGCGCTCAAGTGCATGAGCTGCGCCTACGAGCAGCACGGCGAGACGCGCTACAGCTTCATCGCGCAGAGCGGATGGGAGGGGTTCGGCGCGGACACGCCGCTGCACGTCGCCTCGATCACCAAGGTGTTCACTGCGACGCTCCTCATGCAGCTCTCCGAGGAGGGGAAGGTTTCGCTTCTCGACTACGTGCAGAAGTACATCCCCGAGTTCAAGGGCGAGAACGTCCCTATCATCAACCTCATGACGCACACCTCCGGCTGGCGCAACAAGACGGGACATGTCGCGAAGGCTGTTGATCCGAAGCGCCACAGGGAGTTCTACGACACGATGTACCAGGACGCGGAGGTGAACGAGCGCTTCCGCTACATGTCGCAGGGCTACGACATCCTTGCGGAGATCTGCGAGAAGGTCACCGGGGCGGACGATGTCGCGGACCTCGCGCGCGACCGCATCTTCCTTCCGCTCGGCATGACGCACTCCGCCTTCGCCGCGCACCAGGGCCAGGCGGGGCTCCAGATCACCGCGCCGGACCTCGTGAAGTTCGGCCGCCATCTTCTCGACATCCAGCGCACGCGCAAGACCGGCATTCTCACTCCGCAGGGCGTCGACGCGCTTTTCCGCCGCTGCCTGAAGCCCGAGTTCAACCGCACGCCCGCGTTCTTCGCGAAGTCCGGCTATGTCGGCTTCGGACAGTACTTCGGCGAGGTCAACACGATGGAGGCCGTCGGGCATGCTGGCGCAACCGGATGCTTCTTCCTCATCGACCCAGGCCTAGACGCGGTCGAGGTGGTGCTCACCAACCGCATCAGCGAGAAGGACACGCACTTCAGTTCCTGCGACGCCAACTTCGCGCGCATCTTCTCCGTGATGGCGTCGAACTTTGGCGACAATCCGATCGGCGAGCGCGGCAGGGCGGACGGTTCTGCGTTCGGACTCAAGATCGACCGCGAAAAGGCTGCGGCGGAGTCGGAGCGTGTTGCCGCCAACCAGGCGAGGGAGCTCGGGCTGTGACGTCTGGCTCCTCCCGATTTATGGTATAATTAGGAGCATGAAAAACTCGACAATCCTCTCCGCCGCATGCGCGGCGCTTCTGCTTGGCTGTGCCACAAACCACGGCAAGATAGTTCTCGTCCGCTGCGAGCCTACGCCAGCGGACCGCGTAAACCTCCTCGTCGGCACCGACTACAACGGGCACGTCTTCCCGGGCGCTTGCTATCCTATGGGCCTCGTGCAGGCGAGCCCGGACACCGGACACGGGACATGGGACTACACCAGCGGCTACAGGAACTCGGACAAGACGATCATCGGCTTTTCACAGACGCACCTGAGCGGAACGGGATGCTCCGACCTCGGAGACCTTCGCATACTCCCGGGGCGAGACATCCGCTCTCCGAACATCGCGTTTCTCCAGGACAAGTCCAGGGAAATTGCAAAGCCCGGCTACTATTCCACGTTCCTCGCGGAGCCGCAGGTCAGGGTCGAGGTAACGGCATCGCCTCACGTTGCGGTCTACCGGTTCAAGTACGAAGGGGACCTCCCGGCGCAGCTGCTCGTCGACTGCCAGTACGGAATCTGCAACGGCGGCATGCTTTCGACGCATGTGCTCGACAGCGACGTCCATGTGAAAGGGAATCGCATTTCGGGGCGCGTGCATACGCGCGTGTGGGTCGAGCGCAACTGGTACTTCGTCCTTGACTGCAATCATCGGTTCAATTCCGTGGAACTTCCCGCCGCAGAGGGGGAGAAGGCTCCGAGGTATGTGCTGAC
>JAEEOY010000222.1 GCA_016284515.1 Kiritimatiellia bacterium
ATAATACTTTGAAGGGGCGTATTCCCGACCTGTTCGCCTTGACTTTACAGGCAAGGCCTATTGACTGAAAACAATTTTAAGGGAGATATAGATATGGCAAAACTTACATTTAAAACCGACAACTGTAAGGGTTGCGGACTGTGCGTTGACGCGTGTCCGAAAAATCTTCTGCGACTTGCGGAGGATAAAATCAACAAAAAGGGCCATCGCCCTGCAGAGATTACTGACGAGAGCGCTTGCGTAGGGTGTGCAAGCTGCGCTATGATGTGTCCCGACTGCATAATCAAGGTAGAAAGGTAAGGTGTGAGAAATGGCAGATAAAGTATTAATGAAAGGTAATGAGGCAATTGCCGAAGCCGCTATTATTGCCGGTTGCAGACATTACTTCGGTTACCCGATTACACCTCAGACCGAGGTTGCCGCTTATATGGCGAAGAAAATGCCAAAAATCGGCGGCGTATTTCTTCAGGCGGAAAGCGAAATAGCCGCTATCAATATGGTTTACGGCGTTTCCTCGGCAGGCAAAAGAGTTATGACCTCTTCTGCAAGCCCCGGAATTTCGCTTAAAGGCGAAGGACTGTCCTATCTTGCAGGCAGCGACCTTCCTGCACTTGTAGTCAATGTTCAGCGCGGCGGCCCGGGACTCGGCGGTATTCAGCCGTCACAGTCGGATTATTTCCAGGCAACAAAAGGCGGCGGACACGGCGACTATCATCTGATAGTCCTCACCCCGTCGTCGGTCCAGGAAATGGCCGATCTGACCTCTCTCGCGTTCGACCTTGCGGACAAATACCGCATGCCGTCGATGCTGCTCGCCGACGGAACGATGGGCCAGATGATGGAGCCGGTCGTCCTTCCCGAGGACACGGTCGACCCCGAGACGATCCCCGCGACGAAGCCCTGGGCCACCACGGGCACGCAGATGAAGCGTGCGCACAACATCGTCAACTCCCTCTACCTCAAGCCTGACGAGCTCGAGAAGACGAACTACGAGCGCTTCGAGCGCTACGCGAAGCTCGAGAAGGAGGAGTGCCGCTGGGAGGAGTACCTCATGGACGACGCGGAGGTCTGCGTCGTTTCGGTCGGCATCACGGCCCGCGTCGCGAAGAACGCGATCGTCGCCGCGCGCAAGGAGGGCATCAAGGTCGGCATGATCCGTCCGATCACCCTCTATCCGTTCCCCAAGGAGCCCCTCGCCAAGGCGGCGTCGAAGGTGAAGAGCTTCCTCACGGTCGAGCTGAACATGGGCCAGATGAACGAGGACGTGAAGCTGGCGATCAACTGCTCGAAGCCGGTCAACATGTGCAACCGCGTCGGCGGAATGATTCCGAGCGCGGACGAAGTGCTCGCCGCGATAAGGAAGGAGGCGAAGTAAAATGGCAATTGTTTTCCAGAAGCCGAAGGCGCTCACCGACGCCGTTCTCCACTACTGCCCGGGGTGCACCCACGGCATCGTGCACCGCCTCGTCGCTGAGGCGATAGACGAGCTCGGCATCGAGGGCCGCACGATCGGTATCGCGCCGGTCGGATGCTCCGTGATGGCGTACGACTACTTCAGGTGCGACATGATCGAGGCGTCGCACGGACGCGCCCCGGCGGTCGCGACGGGAGTCAAGCGTTCCATGCCCGACAACATCGTCTTCACCTACCAGGGCGACGGCGATCTCGCGTCCATCGGACTCTGCGAGACGGTCTCCACCGCGTGCCGCGGCGAGAACATCACGATCATCTTCATCAACAACGCGATCTACGGAATGACCGGCGGACAGATGGCGCCTACGTCGCTTATCGGACAGGTCACGCAGACCTCGCCGTACGGACGCGACCCGAAGACGCAGGGAATGCCGATCAGGATCTGCGAGCTTCTCGCGTCCCTCGACGCCCCCGCGTATCTCGAGCGCGTTGCCGTCAACTCCGTCGCGCACGTGCGCCAGGCGAAGAAGGCGATCCTCAAGGCGTTCAAGAACCAGGTCGAGGGCAAGGGCTTCTCGCTCGTCGAGGTAGTCTCCACGTGCCCGACGAACTGGGGCCTCACGCCCGACAAGGCGTGCCAGTTCGTCGAGGAGAAGATGATTCCGTTCTATCCGCTCGGATGCTACAAGGACCGCACAGCGGAGGAGGCTAAGTAAGATGACATACGAAACGATAATGGCTGGCTTCGGCGGACAGGGGCTTCTGTTCTCCGGAAAGGTCCTCGCGCATGCGGCGCTCATCGAGAACAAGGAGCTTTCGTGGCTTCCGTCGTACGGACCCGAGATGCGCGGCGGAACGTGCAACTGCTCCGTGATCGTGTCCGACGAGCCCGTGGGCTCTCCGATCATCGCGCACCCGAACGTGCTCATGGTGATGAACGAGCCGTCCCTTGACAAGTTCGAGGACACTGTCGCGCCCGGCGGCACGATCTTTGTCGACTCTGCGCTCATCGGGCGCAAGGTGCGCCGCACCGACGTCGAGGTCGTCTACATCCCGGCGACGCAGATGGCGAAGGACATGGAGGCCCTCTCGCTCGCGAACATGATCATCCTCGGCGCAATCGTCGAGAAGCTCCGCTGCGTCAATCCCGACACGATCGAGACTGCGCTCCGCGAGACGATATCCGCCCGCAAGGCGAGCCTCCTCGACCTCAACCTCAAGGCGGTCGCGGCGGGACGCGCGTTCATCCGCGGCTGAAAAGGCCTGCGGATGAGCCGTGTCGCCCTTGCATTCAGCGCGGGGGATATGATATAATATTCGGCGAACATTCCCAAAAAAAGGACAATTCAAGATGGCAAATATCAAGGGTGGACGCGCCGCTCGCAAGCGCGATCGTCAGAACGAAAAGGCACGCAAGCGCAATTCAGTCTGCAAGGCGAAGCTCCACGACGCTCACAAGAAGCTCTTCAAGGCTGCCGACGCGAACGACAAGACGTCCGCCGAGAAGAAGTTCAAGGAATTCGTCTCCGGCCTCGACAAGGCCGTGAAGAAGGGCATCATCACCAAGAACACCGCCGACCGCAAGAAGTCGCGCGCCCAGCTCAAGCTCAACAAGATGGCGAAGGCCGAGGCCAAGTAACTGAAATCAGGGAAGACGGGAATGTGATGGAGGAGGGCATCGGAATGCAAACCATTCTGGTGCCCTTTTCAACATTTTAAAAACAAGAAAGGAAACAAAAGAAAATGGACAAGAAGACACTCCGCGACGTGGACCTCAAGGGCAAGCGCGTCGTGATGCGCGTAGATTTCAACGTTCCGATGGCCAAGGACGGCTCCGGGAAGATCACGGACGACACCCGCATCGTCGCCGCGCTCCCCTCGATCAAGTACGTCCTCGAGCAGGGCGGCAGCCTCGTTCTCATGAGCCACCTCGGCCGTCCGAAGGGCGTCAAGCTCGGTGCGGCGCCGAATCCCGACAACGCGGCGTTCACGCTCAAGCCCGTCGCCGAGGCGCTTTCCGCCAAGCTCGGCATCGAAGTCAAGTTTGTCCCGGACTGCATGGCCGCTGACGACGTCGTCAAGGCCCTCAAGCCCGGCGAGGTCGCGCTTCTCGAGAACACCCGCTTCTACAAGGCCGAGGACGGCAAGGTGAAGAAGGACGACGAGAAGAAGGGCATCCACCTCACGGACGAGGAGTTCGCGGCGAAGAAGGCCGAGCTCAAGGCGCAGCGCGCCGAGATGGCCAAGAAGCTCGCGAGCTACGGAGACCTCTACTGCAACGACGCGTTCGGCACGGCTCACCGCGCCCACGCCTCGACCGCGGTCATCGCGGACTACATCCAGCCCGCCGTCTCCGGCTTCCTTCTCGAGAAGGAGATCCAGTTCCTCGGCGACGCCGTCGAGAATCCGGTCCGTCCGTTCGTCGCCATCCTCGGCGGCGCGAAGGTCTCGGACAAGCTCGCGGTCGTGAAGGCGCTCCTCAACAAGGTCGACACGCTCATCATCGGCGGCGGCATGGCCTACACGTTCAAGAAGGCCCAGGGCATCAAGATCGGCACGTCGCTCTGCGAGGACGAGCAGGTCGCCTACTGCAAGGAGATGCTCGAGGCCGCCGCGGCGAAGGGCATCAAGATCCTCCTCCCCGTCGACAACGTCATCGCGAACAAGTTCCCCGAGACGAAGGACGCGAGCGACATCGAGATGAAGACGGTCGAGGGAGACATCCCGGACGGATGGATGGGCCTCGACATCGGACCGAAGTCCGTCGCCCTCTTCGCGGACGCCGTCAAGGGCGCGAAGACGGTCGTCTGGAACGGACCTATGGGCTGCTTCGAGTTCGCCCCGCTCTCCAAGGGCACCTACGGCGTCTGCGACGCGGTCGCGACGGTCAAGGCGAACGGCGGTACTTCCATCATCGGCGGCGGCGACTCCGTCAGCGCCGTGAAGAAGTCCGGCAAGGCCGCGGAGATGAGCCACGTCTCGACGGGCGGCGGAGCTTCCCTCGAGTTCCTCGAAGGCAAGGTCCTTCCCGGCGTTGCGGCTCTCACCGCCAAGTAAGGGCTGAAGGAGGCGGTTCGTGAAGTTCCGCTTTCTCGGCACCGGCACGTCCGTTGGCGTGCCACAGATCGGCTGCACGTGCAGGGTATGCACGTCAGCCGATCCTCGCGACCGTCGGAGGCGTTGCGGCGCATACGTAACGTCCGCCGGCGGCCCGTCGTTTCTCGTCGACACTCCGCCCGAGATGCGCCTCGCGTGCATAGAGTACGGGATATCGAAGGTCGACGCCGTTGTGCTTACGCACGCGCATATGGACCACATTGCCGGATTCGACGACGTCCGCCGTTTCAACACGATCAACGGCACGCGCGTCCCCTGCAAGCCGGGCGATCCGCTCTACCGCGGCCTCCCCTACCGCATCGTCGGCAAGCCGATGACATGCTACGCGATGGAGAGGACCGTCGAGCAGATGCACACGATATTCCCCTACATAAGCGCGAAGGGCGGGGAGAATGGGCTCTTCCGCCCGATGATCGAGTTCTCAAGTGCAGATGCGTTCTCCATCGGCAGCGTCTCCGTCGAGCGTCTCAAGGTCGAGCATAGTTTCCCCTGCTGCGGGTATGTGTTCAGGGAAGAAGGAAAAGCGAAGAGGGAAGAGGGAGTTGCGTCGATTGCGTACATAAGCGACTGCCACGAGATTCCCGACGAGACGATAGAGAAGATGCTCGGTGTTGACGTGATGGTGCTGAACTGTCTCAGGGAAAGACCGCATCCGACGCACCTGAGCCTCGAGAACGCGCTCGCGTACATTGCGCGCATCGCTCCGAAAAAGGCGTATCTCGTCCACATGTGCCATGACCTCACGCACGAGGAGTGGCTTGCGCGCCTTGCCGGCACTAACGTCGAGCCGGCGTATGACGGGTTGGAGTTGAAGGGTTGAAAAGTTGAAAGGTTGAAAAGTTATGAGATATGATTCACATGCCTCCCTAGCCGCACGCGTCCCTCATGCCATCAGGGGCGTGCTCTTGGCGGCACTTGCCCTCGCGGCTGCGCCTGTCTTCGCCGCGACGGTGGACATCAACGTCGACTTAAGGCTCGACAACCTCGACTATGTCGTGGGCGAGCGCATCCGCGCGGTCGTCGATGTGGCTAATTCGTCGCCGGACCGCGTAAGCGTCGGGTACTCGAATTCGCCCGACAAGTTTTTCGTAGAGGTCTACCGCTCAGGCGACGCCGTGATGATGGACCGGGTCGGAAACGGCGCGTTCGTATCCCGCTTTATGGTGGAGTCAAATGAAGGCCAGAAGCTCGAGACTTTTCTTGGCGACCACTATGCGCTTCAACAGCCTGGCAAGTATCTCGCGAAGCCTGTTCTTGTGCATAACGGCATGCGCTATGAAGGACAGCTCAGGGCGTTCGGAATCGTTCCCGGCATGAAGGTGGGCTCCGCATTGCAGATGTTCTCCAACAGACCTGGACTCCGTCGCGAGTTCGAGCTCCTGACATGGAGCCGGAAGAACAAGGAGCACCTGTTCCTGTCCGCGCACGACGAGGGAAGCTCAGAGAGGAAGTGGGCTACGACCGATCTCGGCACGCTGATGCGTCTCAACAAGCCGAAGGTGTCGGTACTTCCTTCCGGAGAGGTGATTGTCCTCCACCGCTTCAACCGCGACCAGTTCTGCCGCACCGAGTTCTGGAGCCTCCCCGACGCGCTCGAGATGAACAAGCGCGAGCTTGTGATGGATCCCGAGACGGCGGGCTCAGAGCGCGTGAAGGAGCTGTACAAGGAGTCCGGCGGCGTAAAGCCCGTCAACCGTCCGTGGTGGAAGTTCTGGTGATAACGACTAACGACTAACAACTAACGGCTAACAACTTGACTATCATAGGCATAGAGACGAGCTGCGACGAGACGGCCGCGGCGGTTGTGAGGGACGGACGCGAGGTCCTCTCCAACGTTGTGTACACGCAGATTCCGCTCCACCAGCCATACGGCGGCGTCGTTCCCGAAATCGCCTCGCGCGCGCATGTCGAGAAGATCTCGCAGGTCGTGGGCGATGCGCTTTCAGGAGCGGACTCGAAGATTGACGCGGTGGCGGTTACATACGGCCCCGGACTGTCCCCCGCTCTCATCGTCGGACTCAACGCGGCGAAGGGCCTCGCCAAGGCGCTAGGCGTCCCGCTCGTAGCGATCAACCACATAGAGGCGCACCTTCACACTCCGTTCCTCTACGACTCCGGCGAGATGCCGAAGGCGCCAGCTCCGGAAGACTGCTGTCCGGCGCTCGGGCTTGCCGTCTCCGGCGGAAACACCGTCTGGATCGACATGCCCGAGTACGGGAAGTACGAGGTGATCGGCGAGACGCTCGACGACGCCGCTGGCGAGGCGTTCGACAAGGCGGCGAAGCTTCTGGGGCTCGGGTATCCAGGCGGACTCAAGATCGACCGCATCTCCGCCGCATACCGCGAGCGCGGCACATCCGCCGCGCTCATTCCCTTTCCGAAGGGGCGTCCGCGCGACGGCGTGACCGCGCTCGCGGGGCTCCCGGCGGAACTGTGCGTGTCGTTTTCCGGACTCAAGACGGCGCTTCTGCGCCATGTCCAGCAGAACCCCGAACTCCTTTCGCCCGAGGCGGAGAAGGAGGACTTCGGCGGATACATGGTCTCGCCTGCCGTCGCTCGCGTCGTCGCGTCCTACCAGGAGGCGATCGCGCAGGCGGTTGCGGACCGCACGCGCGCCGCGCTTCGTCGCCGCGACTACAGGGCGTTTGTGCTGGGCGGCGGCGTTTCGCTCAACAGCCGCATCCGCGCCGTGCTCGGCGAGGTGTGCGCCGCGGCGCATGTGCCGCTTCTCATGGCGAAGCCGAAGTACACGGGCGACAACGGCGCGATGATCGCGGGGCTTGCGTACTACAGGCGCAACCTCGTCGGCGACGAGGCGATGTGCGCCGACGCGTCGCCGTCCCTCCAGGTTGGATAAACCGCGCATCGCAGGAAGAGGCAGCATAATGAGGGCTTTTGTCATTGCGATGGAGAAAGAGGCGGATCAAGTGCGTCCGTACCTTGGGGCTGGCGACAGGCTGTACGTCTCGGGCGTGGGCAAGGTCAACGCCGCCGCGGCGACGCAGAAGGCGATCGACGAGGGTGCCGAGGAGGTGCTCAACTGCGGGGTGGCGGGCGGACTCGATACCGCGATGGAGATAGGTGACGTGTACGAGATATCGCAGGCGGTTGAATACGACTTTGACCTGACGATCCTCAACGGCACCCGCCTTGGCACGCACAACGAGCGCACGACGCCGTTTTTCGACTGCCGCACGACGGGGAGGTTCCCGGCGCGCATACTTGCGTCAGGCGACCGCTTCACCGACAACGAGCGGGATACCACGGATCCGCTCGGACTCGGCGCGACGATAAAGGACATGGAGGGCGCCGCTATCGCGCACGTCTGCGAACGCAACGGCGTCCCGTGCCGGATGCTCAAGTGCATCAGCGACGTCCACGGCAGGGGCTCGATGACCGGCCAGTACAAGGACAACCTTGCGAAGGCGCTTCGTTCCCTTTTCGGGGCGGTTCCTTCCTGGTGCGTTAAGTGACGTCCGCGGACTAGATGTTGCCGCGCGAGCGCTCGCGCCAGGCGGACGGCGTAAGGCCGGTCTGGCGGCGGAAGGCGGCGTTGAAGTACTGCGCGCTCGAGAAGCCGCATTCGCGGGAGATGTCCAGTACCTTGCGGTCCGTCTTCTCCAGCATCGCGCGCGCCATGCGTATGCGGTAGCGCGCGAGGTAGTCTGCGGGGGAGAGCCCTGTGTGCCGCCGGAACAGGTCGAAGAGGCGCGAGCGCGAGTAGCCCATGTAGGCGACTAGTCCGTCCATCTTCACGTCTTCCGCAAAGTGGCGCTCGAGCCATGCCGTCGCCTCGTCCATAAGTCTCGTCTCCGGCTTCGCGCCGTGCACTTCGGCGTCGTTTCCGGCGCAGGCCTGGAGTACGAGCGCCGCGAGTGTCCGGGCCAGCGCGAGCTGCCTGGGCGAGAGTGAACCTTCTCCGAGTTCCGCGAGTGCGTCTAGGCGCAGGAAGATGCGCACTAGGTCGCGCGACGCCTGGACGGGGCGGCAGGACTTCTCCAGCAGCGAGGAGAGGAGCGCGCGTGCGACGGAGTGCGGGAATAGTGAGTAGTCGGCTCCGGCGCGCGGAGGGCGCACGAGGAGCTCGATGCGGTGTCCGGCCGGGTCTATCGCCTGCATGTGGCGGTGCCTGAGCTTCGCGGGGATCACGATGTAGTGTCCGGCGGTCAGCACCGCGCCCGGCCGCCCCTCGAACTCGTATCCGAACTCGCCCTTGAAGCAGAAGAGAAGCTGCACCTCTCCGTGCGCGTGCCAGAACGACTCGCCCGCGGAGGGAGCCTTGAGGTGGCGCGCGCCGGCGAGCCAGGCGAGCGAGAAGGCCTTTTCGCCGATGTCCGGCGGGGTCTGTCCGTATGCATATTCAGCCATATGAACAATAATACCAAAAGATTGTGAAATCGTCCATTGGATAATTGTGCAATATTTCGAATTGCCGTTTGAGGCAGAATTGTGGTATACTCAATGCAAACAGAAAGGATACTATCGATGGACAGACGTCAGTTTCTCTGTGGTGCGCTCGCCAGCGGCGCGGCGCCTCTTCTCTTCGGCGGATGCGCGGGCAAGTTCCTCGCGAACCGCAAGATCAACATCGGCGTGATCGGATACGGACGCATTGCGCACACGATGGACGTCCCGGGCGTGCAGCAGTTCACGGACCGCTGCGTCGTCACTGCGGTGTGCGACTACGACGCGACGCGCGCCGAGTACGGCAAGAAGGTCGTCGAGGAGCGCTATGCGAAGAAGGGCATCGTCCAGGTCGTGAAGACGTACGGCGACTACCGCGAGATGCTCGCCGACAAGTCGATTGACGCCGTGCTGCTCTGCATACCTGACCACCAGCATGCGATCGTCGCGACGGACTGCCTCCTCGCCGGGAAGCACATCTACCTTCAGAAGCCCTTCGCGCAGACTATCCAGGAGGGTCGCGTCGTCGCGAACATCGCCACCAAGAAGGGGCTTGTCGTGCAGGTCGGCGCCTGGCAGAGGTCGCGTCCGCAGTTCCGCAAGGTCGTGCAGCTCGTAAGGAACGGAAGGCTCGGAAAGATCGCCCGCGTCGAGGTCGGCATCGGATGCGACCACTCCGGCGGCGACCGCACGCCCGAGCCCGTGCCCGCCACGTTCAACTACGACGCCTGGCTTGGTCCGACGGACCCGACCGTGCCGTACAACTGGACGCGTTGCCACAACCGCGACCTCAAGCACATAGGCGACCGCCCGGGATGGATTCAGCTCGCGCCGTACGGATGGGGCATGATCACCAACTGGGGCGCGCACCATCTCGACATCACGGCATGGGGGCTTAACTGCGATCCGACGTCCGTCAGGGGCACGTGCGGGTGGATGGACCTCTCCGGCAACAGGCTCTGGAACGTCCACACGACATACGACCTGCACTACGACTGCGGCGGGACTGACGTCCACGTCAACAACAAGTTCCAGATGGGCGTCAAGTTCATCGGCGAGAACGGCGACTGGCTCTGGTGCACGCGCGGCGCGGTGAAGGTCACTCCGAGCGACCCCGAGCCGAAGGTCGCGCCCGGACAGCTCGGCGCCATCGCCGCCTCGAAGCCGGAGCTCCTCGACGACCTCCTTCCGTGCGAGATAGAGGACAACGCGCTCGCCCATGGCGGCGAGAAGTTCCTCACGACCGACGACCACTTCCTCAACTTCCTCGAGGCGGTGGCGCGCGAAGACCCGCAGTACACTGTCTGCGACGCGGAGGGTGCGCACAAGTCCACGGCGTTCTGCTCGCTGGGCCGCATGTGCATGGAGCTCTCGCGCGGAAAGAAGGACGGCGCGACGCTCGCGTGGGACGCGAAGAAGGAAGTCTCCGGAAACGCCGAGGCGGACAAGATGCTCGTGCCGTTCGCACGCGGCAGGTTCGACCTCGCGCTTTCGCTCAAGGCCGCCGGACTCGACTACGCGAAGTATGTCAAGCCGATGGCGTGAGCTGAAAGTTTAAAAGCTGAAAAGTTGAGAAGTTTGGAGTTGAAATAAAATGAAGAAGATTCTGGTTGCGATTGTTGCGATGGCGTCGATCGGCGCCTTCGCCGCCGTTCCGTTCAAGATTGGCGTCGCGGGGTACACGTTCAACAAGCGCACGATCGACGACGCCCTCGCGATCATGCAGAAGGCGGACGTCCACTACCTGTGCGTAAAGGACTTTCACCTTCCGTTCAGCGCGACTGACGAGGAGATCGCCGCGTTCAAGGAGAAGTGCGCCTCCTACGGCGTCACGCCTTACGCCATCGGCCCGATCTACGACAAGGACGCCTCCAAGCTGCGCGGACGCTTCGAGTTCGCGAAGCGTCTCGGCGTGAAGACCGTCGTGGGCGTTCCGTACGAGCCGACGGATGAGAAGGACACCTGGAACAAGCGCCGCGGATCGCGCGCGCTGCTGCTCGAGATCGACAAGCTCGTCAAGGAGTTCGACATCCGCTACGCGATCCACAACCACGGTCCTGCGTCGCCGGAGATGTACCCCGACGTAGAGTACGGATGGAACCTCGTGAAGGACCTCGATCCGCGCGTCGGCTTCTGCATCGACGTGGGCTGGGAGTACGGATGTGGCAAGGACCCCGCGGATACGATCAGGAAGTACGCCGATCGCATCTACGACGCGCACATCAAGAACTTCGAGATCGGCAAGCCCGACGGCGCGTCCGTTCCGCTCCCGCGCGGCAAGATCAACCTCGTCAAGGTGTTCCAGGCGTTTGCCGACGTGGGCTACGAGGGCGTGTGCTCGCTCGAGTACGAGCGCGACTTCCAGGACAACCTCCTGGCCGTCGTCGAGTGCATCGCCTACGAGCGCGGCGTATGCGACGCGATAAAGGCGAAGGCGAAGATGAAGCCCGCCCCCGATGGCGCCAACGAGCTCACCGACGCGGAGAAGGCGGAAGGCTGGCAGCTCGCGTGGGACGGCAGGACGTTCGACGGATGGCTCTCCGTTAAGAGCGGATGCAAGGAGGCGCCCTCCAAGGGCTGGGTCATCAAGGACGGCACGCTCACGATGCGCCCCGTCAACGGCATAGCGGATGGCAAGTGGTTCCCGCTTCCGCCCGAGGACCAGAAGCTCGGCGGCGGCGGAGACATCGTGACGGTGAAGAAGTATCGCGACTTCGCGTTCAAGTTCGACTTCCGCCTCACAGAGGCCGCCAACTCGGGCGTCAAGTACTTCTACGACGAGAATCTCAACAAGGGGACGTGCGAGGAGTACCAGATCCTCGAGAACGGACACCCCGACTCCGACAAGGGCAAGGACGGCAACCGCAAGTCCGCCTCGCTGTACGACGTCATCCCCGCGCACGCCGACCGCATCCTCAAGGGCGCCGGCGAGTGGAACAGCGGCATGATCGTCGCCAAGGGCGCGCACGTCGAGCACTGGCTCAACGGCGAGAAGGTGCTCGAGTACGACCGCGGCACGCCCGCGTTCAAGGCCGCCGTCAAGGCGTCCAAGTACGCCGACTGGGGCATCGGGGCGGACGGCAAGCCGCAGGACTGGGGCGAGATCCCCGAAGGGCGACTCCTCCTTCAGGACCACAGCGACTCGACCGTCTCGTTCTGCAACCTGAAGGTCAAGGAACTCTGAGATACTGAAAACATGTGTGTCCACCGCGTCTGTCCCGCAACCGGGGCAGACGCGGCTCTTTACTGCGCGGAGCTGATTTGGTAACATATCCGCAATGAAAGGCAGCTATGGTTTTGAATCGAGGGCATACCTCCTGGACGTGACCGACCGGTGTCCGAACCGGCGCACGATGCAGGAGCTCGTAGATGTCCTCGCGCGGTTCGGCTACAACGAATTCTATCTTCTCGACGCCGCGAAGGAGCGGGAAGTTCCGCTCGACACCGCGAAGACCGAGGCCTACTGCCGCATGCAGGGAATCGAGTTCAGGTCCGTCGGCGAGGATTTCCGCCGCGAGCTCGAGCTTGATCCGAAGACCGTCTCCGCGCCGACTTTCGCCGCGCGGTCGCTGTGCGGACGCATCGAGGACATGCGCGTCGCGATGGAGCGCGCGGAGGAGGCGGGACGCGAGCGCAAGGCGTCGCGTTTCGTGGTGACGGACTTCTCCGACGGCTACGCGTGGCATCCGCTGTGCGTGTCGCTTCCCGGGATTGTCCTCGGCGGGAACCTCATGACGGCCGGACGCATCGCGGCGAAGATGGACCTCGAGAAGGACCTCTGCTCGGTGATGGACCTTCCCGTCGGCGGACTCCTCCAGCGGCT
Organism: Kiritimatiellia bacterium; assembly: GCA_016284515.1. Taxonomy (GTDB): domain Bacteria; phylum Verrucomicrobiota; class Kiritimatiellia; order RFP12; family UBA1067; genus UBA1067. Next base: position 12,758 of record JAEEOY010000222.1, read on the forward strand.
CGGCACGCTGTACCTGCGCGGCGGCGCGATGCGCCCCGACGCCTCCGAGTACTTCAACATCCTCGCCGGAGACGTCGGATACTCGCGCCATCCCGGGATCACGCAGTTCGTGCTCGACGACGTCTCTGCCGTCGCGCGCGGCGCGCGCATCGCGCTCGAGCGCTGGCTTGACAGGAGCGACTGGGCGAAGGAGATTTCGTACGCGGCGCTTCTCCTCGAGTGCGCGTGCCACCGCCGCGACGAGCGGCGCCTGAGGGATGCGCGCGACATGCACGGACACGTCTGGCGCATGCGCTTCGAGCCGGAGGGCCGCGCGGAGTCCCTCTCGCGCCTCCCGAGGTTCTGATCGGACCCGCGGACCGAAAAGATGATATAATATCCCAAAAGGCAGAAACGGATGGAAGAAATCAAGAAAGCACTGGTAACGGGCGGGGCCGGGTTCCTCGGCAGCCATCTCTGCAAGAGGCTTCTCGCCGACGGCTACGAGGTGACGGCGCTGGACAACCTTTTCACCGGCACGAAGGAGAACATCTACGAGCTTCTCGACGACAAGAGGTTCTCGTTCGTGCTGCACGACGTGACGCAGCCGTTCTGGGGCCAGTTCGACGAGATATACAACCTCGCCTGCCCCGCTTCGCCGATCCACTACCAGAAGAATCCGGTCGAGACGACGAAGAGCTCGATGCTCGGCACGATGAACATGCTCGAGCTCGCGCTCAAGACGAAGGCGCGCATGATTCACACCTCGACTAGCGAGATATACGGCGATCCGCTTGTGCATCCGCAGATCGAGGAGTACTGGGGCAACGTCAACACCATCGGCCTCAGGAGCTGCTACGACGAGGGCAAGCGCGTCGCGGAGACGCTCTGCGCCGACTACCGCAGACAGTATGGTGTGGACGTCAGGATGGTGCGCATATTCAACACCTACGGACCGAAGATGCATCCGAAGGACGGACGCGTCATCTCCAACTTCATAATGCAGGCGCTCGCGAACCGCGACATCACGCTGTTCGGCAACGGCAGCCAGACGCGCTCGTTCCAGTACTGCGACGACCTCATCGAGGCCATCCGGCGCTACATGGACCTTTCGGAGAAGAAGATCGCGTCGTTCTTCGGCGGCAAGGAGATCGACGGACGCGTCACGCCCGCCGTTCCTGTCATCAACACCGGCAACCCCGGCGAATACACGATAAAGCAGCTCGCCGAGGAGATCCTCCGCCAGCTGCCGGAGTCGAAGTCGAAGATCGTCTACCGTCCGCTTCCCTCGGACGACCCGAAGCGCCGTAAGCCGGACATCACGCTCGCGAAGGCGCTCCTCGGTTGGGAGCCGAAGGTGCCGCTCGCCGAGGGCATCGCAAAGACGATCGAGTACTTCAGGTCGAGGCGCTGACCGTTTTGTCCGCACTTGCGTGTCAGATTCCGCCCCGTGCGGCGAGTATGGGGTGAAATGAAGAGGAAACTGGCATGGCTTTTCGTCGCCGCGTGCATCTTGGCCGCGGCGTTCGTCGTCGCTTCCTGGCTTTTCATCGGATGGACCGACGAGGGCTGCGGCGTATTCCCTGGCGGAGCGGTCATACGCGACTCCGCTGGGCAGATTCTCCGCGTGACGCTTGGCCCGGATGACGTCGACTGCCGTCCGTCCTACTCCGCGTCGCGCGACGACTGGATCGTCAAGGCCGTCGTCGCGGCGGAGGACGGAACGTACTGGGACCACTGCGGCGTCCGCCCGCTCAGCGCGCTGCGCGCGGCCGTGCAGAACGTCTTCAGCTGGCGGCGCGTCTCCGGCGCGTCGACGATCACCATGCAGACCGTCAGGCTCATTGCGCCGCATCCGAAGTCGCTGTGGTGGAAGTGGAAGGAGGCGGTGAAGGCCGTCAAGATGGAGCGCGCTAAGTCCAAGGAGTGGATCATCTCTCAGTACCTCAACCGCGCGCCGTTCGGCTCGAACCTCGTCGGAATAGAGTCCGCCGCTCGAGGCTGGTTCGGCAAGGGCGCGCGCGCGCTCGGGATCGGCGAGGCGGCGATGCTCGCCGGGATGGTGCAGGCCCCGACGCGGTTCCGGCCGGACCGCTGGGGCGACGAGTCTCGGCGCGCGAGGGCGTTCAGGCGCAGGGACTACGTGCTTGGCAGGATGCTTGAGCTCGGCTACATCACGGAGGAGCAGCTCGAGGGCGCGCGCTCCGTCGAGCCCGAGGTCTGCCGCTCGCCGCGTCCGTTCGCCGCGCCGTTCTTCTGCGACTGGTTCATGTCCGAACTCGCCCGCGGCGGATGTGCCGCGCGCGGCGGGAGCGACTTCACGACTTCGCTTGACGCGGACATGCAGCGCCTCTGCGAGAACGCCGTCTCGTCCGCCGCCGCGAAGGGCGGCTTTTCGTCCGCCGCAGTCGTCGTGCGCGTCGCGACCGGCGACGTCCTTGCTATGGCGGTGAGTGACGACTACTTCGGGAAGAAGGACGGACAGGTCAACGCGGCGACGTCTCCGCGTCCGGCCGGCTCCACCCTCAAGCCTTTCCTCGCCGCGCTCGCGATGGAGCGCGGAATCGTCACTCCCGAGACGCGCCTTCTCGACGCGCCTGTCTCGTATCGCGGATACCGCCCCGCGAACTTCGACGGGAAGTACCGCGGACTCGTCACGTTGCGCGACTCGCTTGTCATGTCGCTCAACATCCCGTTCGTCCGCATGCTGGACGAGGTCGGCGTTTCGGAGTTCGCCGACGAGCTGCGGACGCTGGGATTCTCCGGCGTGGTCGAGCCGGAGGGCGGCTATGGACTCGGCATGGCGATCGGGAGCGTCGAGGTCTCGCTTCTGGAGCTCGTGCGCGCCTATGCCTGCCTCGCGCGCGGAGGCGACGGACTCTTCTCGCCCGGGACGTCCTATCTCGTCGCGGACATGCTTTCCGGCGCCGAGCGCGCGCAGGCTGCGCTCGGACACGTCGCCGACGTGGAGACGTCGCGCTTCGCGTGGAAGACCGGCACCTCGAGCGCCTACCGGGACGCCTGGACGGTCGCGTGGAATCCCGAGTACGCGGTTGGGGTGTGGTGCGGACACAAGTCCGGCGGCTTCGGCGACACGTCGCTCGTCGGCGCGCGCGCGGCCGCGCCGGTGGCGTGGACAATCGCGCGGCTGCTGTATCCGCGCAACGACGGCCCCTGGTTCGCGGTCCCGCCGGACGTCGCGACGCGGCGCATTTGCCGCGAGACGGGGCTTCCCGCGTCCCCCGACTGCCCGGAGACGGAAGAAGGGCGCTTCGTGCGCGGGAGGAGCTCCCCGCGGCTCTGCGACGTCCACAGGCGGGGGCCTGACGGACGCCCTGCGCCTCGTTCCGCGCGCGAGCTTTCGCTCGTAAGGCCCGAGGACGGGGCGCGCTTCCGGCTCGTGCCAGGCTCACTCGACCAGCGGATTGTCTGCCAGGTCGGCGAAGTTGCGCCGGACACCCGGCTTTGGTGGTTCGTCGACGGAGCGCCCGCAGGCGAAAGCACGGGCCGCTCTCCGTTCACCGTCGCGATGACGGCTGGGTCGCACGTCGTCTCGTGCGCGACGTCCGACGGCTCCGCCGCATCCGTTTCGATATCCGTGGAGGAATAGCCGCCAATTCCGACGTCTGGGAAGCATTCCGATTTTTACTGCCATTCGGCGTGTTGGCATCAGTGAAAATTTGGTATAATTATCGCATCTGCACATCGTTAGGAGGAACAAGAAATGAAGAAAGCACTTGTCTTTGCAATGGCGGCGATGGCCGCGGCCACTCTCATGGCGCGTCCGGGCCCGGGTTTCGGTCCGCGCCCCGGCTTTGGCCGCAGGCCTGTTCCGGTGCCTGTTCCGATGCACCACCACCATCACCACCACAACGGCGGCGCAATTGCCGCGGGAGTCGTCGGGGGCGCGCTTCTTGGCGGACTCGTCACCGCGGCCGTCACCGCTCCGCGCACGACGACAGTGGTGACGCCTGCTCCTGTCGTGGTGCAGCCCGCGCCCGTCGTGGTCCAGCCTGCCCCTGTCGTGGTGCAGCCCGTCTACCAGACGCAGAACGTCTGGGTCGAGGGACGCTATGTCGACACTGTCCAGCCCAACGGCGCGGTCGTTCGCACCTGGCAGCCCGGACACTACGAGCAGCGCACTGTCCAGATTCAGTGAAGCGTCATTTGATTGGCATCGGGGGCGTCGGAATGAGCGCCCTCGCGACGGCACTGGTCAGGCTCGGCGACGAGGTGACCGGCGCGGACCGCACGCTCGGCACTGGGAACATCCGTTTCCTCGAGTCGATCGGCGTCAGGTGCTTTCCCGACGACGGCAGCGGAATCGACGCGTCGACGGACGAGGTAATCGTCTCGACCGCGATCGAGGACACCAATCCCGGCCTTGCCAAGGCGAAGGAGCTCGGCATTCCCGTCACGCACCGCGCCAAGGCGCTTGCACGCACGCTTTCGCCGTACAAGCTCGTGGCAGTCGTCGGCACGTGCGGGAAGTCCACGGTGACGGCGATGCTCGGGCACGTCCTCGCGTGCTGCGGGCGTGATCCGATGTGCGTGAACGGCGCGAACGTCCCCGGATGGGAGGGGGCTGTCCGTTTCGGGAAGGGCGAGTTCGCTGTCGCCGAAGTCGACGAGAGCGACAAGTCCCTCGTCGCGTTCAGTCCGTATGCGGCGGTTGTCACGAACGCCTCCGCCGACCACTACTCGAAGGAGGAGATGGACGAGGTGTTCGACGCGTTCGTGAAGGACTGCCCAGGTCCGGTCATCGACGCGCGCGGCGAGGTTTACCGTCCGCAGGACTTCAACCGCCAGAATGCGTCGCTCGCCATTAGGATGGCTGTCGCGCTCGGATGCGACCGCGCGGAGGCGGAGCGCGCGATGGAGAGCTTCGGCGGGGTGGAGCGCAGGCTCCAGCGCTATGGCGCGAGGGTCTACGACGACTACGCGCACAATCCGGAGAAGCTCCGCGCCATGTGGCTCGCGCTTGCGGAGGAGCATCCGGACGGAATATGCGTCGTGTGGCGTCCGCACGGCTACGCTCCGCTCAGGAAGATGATGGACGCGCTCGCGTCCGCGTTCGCCGAGGTGGTGCGTCCGCAGGACAGGCTGCTGCTGCTTCCCGTGTACGACGCGGGCGGCACGACGGACCGCTCGGTGAATTCCGGCGATCTCGCGCGGAAGATGGAGGCGTCGGGATGCGCGGCTCCCGAGCTTGTCCCAGACCTCGACGCGGCCTACGGCTGGATGCTCGCGCACCGCGGCGAATACGCCGCGTTCGTGACGGCCGGCGCGCGCGACCCGGGGCTGCCGGTTCTCGCCTCGCGCCTCGCCGCGGCGCTGTGACATTTGGTATAATATCCCCGCTATGCAGAAGAGGAAGACTAGGCAGCCTGACGAGGCGAAGATCGCGAAGCTCGTGAAGGAGCTTCTCGTGGAGCTCGGGGAGGATCCCGGGCGGGACGGGCTCAAGAAGACCCCGGAGCGTGTCGCGAAGTCGCTTGCGTTCCTTACGCGGGGCTACAGGCAGGACATCGCGAAGGTCGTGAACGGGGCGCGCTTCGCCTCCGGCACGAACCACATGGTGATATTGAAGGACATCGAGCTCTACTCGCTCTGCGAGCACCATATGCTTCCGTTCTACGGCAAGTGCGCGATCGGCTACATTTCGCAGGGCAAGGTGCTCGGCGTCTCGAAGCTCGCGCGCATAGTCGACATGTACGCGCGCCGGCTCCAGATACAGGAGCGCATGACCGAGGAGATCGCCGAGGCCGTGATGGCCGAGACGGGCGCGGAGGGAGTCGGCGTCGTCATAAAGGCGAAGCACCTCTGCATGATGATGCGCGGCGTCGAGAAGCAGAATTCCGAGATGACGACGTCTGCCGTCCTCGGGTCGTTCAGGAAAGACGAAAAGGTGCGGCAGGAGTTCCTGTCGCTCATAAAGTGAAGGAGAGCGGAATGAAGAGACTTCTCACCATACAGGACATATCGTGCGTCGGGCAGTGCTCGACGACGGTGGCGCTTCCGCTGGTCTCGGCGTGCGGCGTCGAGTGCGCGGTGCTTCCGCCGGCGATACTCTCCAACCACACGGGCGGATTCAAGACGTGGAGCTTTGCGGACCTTACGGGCGAGCTGAAGAAAGTCGAGGCGAAGTGGGTCGAGCAGGGCATCCGCTTCGACGCGTTCTACACGGGCTATGTCTGCGAGAGCCACATTGATCCGATTCTGTCGATATTCTCCTCGTGCGCCGAGCAGGGCGCGGTGCGAATCGTTGACCCCGCGATGGCGGACAACGGAGTCCTCTACACCGGCTTCGCGTCCGATTTCCCGTCCAAGATGGCTCGGCTGGTGAAGGGCGCGGACTACATTCTCCCCAACCTCACCGAGGCGGCGCTTCTCGTCGGCGAGAAGCCGAAGCTCTCCGGCTACACAAAGGGCGAGCTCGAGGGCCTTGTGGCGAAGCTCCACGCGCTCGGCGCGAAGAACGTGGTCCTCACAGGCGTGAGCTTCTCTCCGGACGAGCTTGGCAGCGCGGTGTCGGACGGTTCGTCCGTCGCGTACGACTTCAACGAGAAGCTCGACAAGATGAGCCACGGGACGGGAGACGTCTACGCGTCCGTCTTCTCCGGCGCGATTCTCCGCGGCAAGACCGCGCTTGAGGCTGCCGCACTTGCCGCGGACGTCGTATGCGAGGCGATCAAGGCGACGGACGAAGGCCACTGGTACGGCGTCAGCTTCGAGCGTGCGATACCGTTCCTCGTGGGGCGTCTCGGCGCCTGACGGCAGCGGCGGATCAGACGGTCCAGTACGCGTCGCCTTCCACGACGCGCATCCGCGTGTTGCGGAGGCATCAGCGGCCGAACAGGTCGCTGTGCGTGCCAGTTCTTGCGAGCCGAACTTCCGTTTCGTTGGTCTCGCAGACTGTTTGGTCGCGCGAATCGCCATCTTGATGGGGGTGTGCGCCAGACCCACCTCACAGTCGAAATTTCAAGTAGTCGACGTTCGAGGTGGATTGGGAATCGGTAGAAATGGTATAATATTGCCGTCGAAATGATGGTTGAGCAACACATAAAAGGGATTACTGGTTTAATGCACACGCAAAGGAGTGTGCTATGGAATCAATAAACGTCACGGAAGTCTATCTTGGCGAAACAATCTGCAATCCACCCCTTGATACGCTTCCTTTTGAGGAGTATAAACTTCCGCAGAACACAAAGGAGGCTTGTTGATGCATTTTATAACCATAGAAGAGATTGCCGCAAAATGGGGAATAACACCCCGTCAGGTGCGCTCATATTGCGCCGACAATCGTATCGCCGGAGCGATATTGGAACATGGAGAATGGAGGATACCGGCTGACGCCGCCAAGCCTGAGCGCAAGCGTCGCCGGACATTTCCCACGACGATTCGCGGCGTCCTGGAGGCGGAGCGAAGTTCACGTATCTCCGGCGGACTTTATCACCGTCTCCAAATTGACATCACCTACAACTCGAACCACATAGAGGGAAGCCGCCTCACGCACGAGCAGACGCGATGGCATCACGCCGTTTGTGATTGCGGAGAATTTCAAGCAGTTCTACTATCTCGGGCTACAGGATTGGCGGCACGGCAGACGCGCGCGGCTCATGGACACTTGCCGCACCGGACAGGATGTGTTCATCCTCGGACTGCGACAGTTCGGGCATGCGAAACTCGCGGAGAAGGCAGAGGCCGAGCAGAAGACATCCGAAAGACGTGAGGCGTAAAGGACAAGGGCCAGCGCCTCGCCTGCGGCAGCATCATGTCCAAGGACATCGGCGAGTACAACACCTGCCCGCACCTATGCCACTACTGCTACGCCAACACCAACAACGCCGCAGCGATGGAGAACTGGAGGCGGCACTGCGCCTGCCCGCATGCGGATACGATCGCGGGTTGATGAGGGTGCAACGAGATATTTATGTAGTGCCAAACGTCGCTGCATAGTCTATGTTGTCATGTTTTGCGCTTCGCGGGACCACGAATCTTGGCAGGGGGTTGCGTCGCTCCGCGACGCAACAAGGAAGGGCGTGGAGCAGTTGACTAGAAAGTCATTTTCCATTCGCTTTTCTCGCGCGCTCCCGATTTTCTTTGATTCTGTGCGATAGCCGCGAATGTCCGTCGCGGAGCGACGGACCCCCAGTAGGGTGGCCCCTGTAGTGAACGGATCGCTTGGCAGGGGGTTGCGTCGCTCCGCGACGCAGGCGCAAACACATATACGCCAATATATGCGCTATGCGCAGATGCGGGGCAGTTTGCCGTATCCTTGCATAAATCGCCCGTTGCACCCGATGAGAAAATTTCCTCTCACTTGCCTCGCACGGTTCAAAAGTGATATAATATAGGCATCTAAAGGGAAGAAAGGACTTGGAGATGATTGCCCGAGAAAAGGAACAGAAAGAGTTAAACGATGCTTTTTATAGCGAAAGTTCGCAATTTGTTGCTGTTTATGGACGGCGTCGAATTGGAAAGACATTCTTGGTGAAGGAAACCTTCGAGGGGCGCTTCTCGTTCCGCCATACTGGGCTTGCGAAAGCCGACAAGAAACAGCAGATTGCGGCATTCAAGAAATCGCTGAAGAAAGCGGGAATGAGGGATTCTTCGCCAATTTCCGATTGGTATGTGGCGTTTGACCGTCTTGAGGAACTTGTAGAGGCGATGCCCGAAGGGAGGAAGGTCATCTTTTTGGACGAGGTTCCGTGGATGGATACAGGGCGCTGTGAGTTCGTGAGTGCCTTGGAGCATTTCTGGAATGGTTGGGCGGACTACCGCAAGGATGTGCTGTTGATCATTTGCGGATCGGCCACATCGTGGATGATCGACAAGGTGATTCGGGATAAGGGAGGACTTCACAATAGGGTGACGCGGAACCTCTTTCTGGAGCCGTTTACACTTGGAGAGTGCGAGGCGTACATGAAGTCAAGGGGCTGGAACATGTCCCGGATGGAGATCGCAGAGACTTACATGGCGCTTGGCGGAGTGCCATATTACTGGACATTGCTGGAGAAGGGCAATAGCGTTGCACAGAATTTTGACTTGCTGTTCTTTGATTCGCGTGCAAAATTGAAAGAAGAATTCTCCCTGTTGTATCGTTCCCTGTTTCGGAGACCAGAGGGGCATGTGAGAATTATTCGCGCGCTTGGAAGGAAGAAAGTAGGGATGACCATTGGTGAATTAGTCGATGTCGAAAAGCTTTCGCGAGACGGGCATCTTTTGAAGATGCTGGCGGAATTGGAGCAATGTGGCTTTGTCCGAAAGTACACTGGTTTCGGCAGCAAAAGGAGCGCGGCGGTTTACCAGCTGATTGATAATTTCACCTTGTTCTATTTCAAGTTTCTTGACGGCGAGCGAAATCTCGACGAGAATTTCTGGAAGACACACGTTTCGTCGCCAATAGTTTATAATTGGAGGGGGCTTGCCTTCGAACGTGTCTGTCTGCAGCATATTGCGCAGATAAAGCGGAAACTTGGGATTGCGGGAGTGTCGACGAAAGTCTATGCTTGGTCCGGGGCTACCATCGGCGGGAAAGGTGTCCAGATAGATCTGTTGATAGACAGGGCGGACAATGTGGTTAACGTCTGTGAAATGAAGTTCTCCAATGGCTTGTACGAAATCTCCGAGGAGGAGGACTTGAAATTGCAGACGCGCGTCGAAGCGTTCGCAAATGCCGTTGGCGAGGACAAGACTATCCATCTGACAATGGTCACGTCGAGGGGGCTGCTTCCAAACGCATATTCCCGGAATGTCCAGTCGGAGGTCGTGTTGGGCGATTTGTTCAATTAGTAGTCCGATTGGGACGAGCGAGGCATTGATGAGACGGAAAGTGCGTAGGAATCCGGCGCGAGCGGCGCTAAGACTATTTGAACGGCGTTGCAGAAGACACGAGAAGTAGGAGACTCGAAATGGCGCAGGCGTAGGTGCCGCGTCTCCTTGCTTACGTGAAGGTGAATCCGGTAAAATGAGCATTTGTCACTTATTCGCCGGTTTGGGTGCGTGATTTTATGGTATAATTT
>JAEEOY010000223.1 GCA_016284515.1 Kiritimatiellia bacterium
AGTTCCTCATGGGAAACGGCCTCCCCGAATGGAGGGCGTGGCTCCTCGCGGGAAGCGGCAAGGGCTGGTACAGGATGGCGATGACTCCGCAGGCAAGCGAGGCAATGAGCAACAAGTGGTTCATTGAACAGGGGCTGATTCCGCTCGTCATATCCCGTTGACGGAAACCGCGAGGTGCCATAAGAGGCACGCCCCGTGGTGTGAGAGGGGGAGTAGAACTCCCCCTACTCGATTGTCCGAAGGCAACGTGCTATGACGGCGTTGAGGGGTGCAACGAGATATTTATGGTGCGCCAAGCAAACGTCTGCGTGGGCTTCACGAAAAGGGGATGCGCCTTTTAGTGTCTTTCCGTGTCCTGCGTAGGCAGGTTTTCATGACGCGGCGAAGCCGCGCGTCAGATGCACCGCGGTTCGTGGTCGCGCGTCAGCGCAAAATACATATATGCCAATATATGCGCAATTCGCAAGTGCCATCACTTTGCGGTTTCCCCGCATAAATTGCTCGCTGCACCCCTCAAAAAAACTAGTTAAAACCAGTTGGCGAGACCCCTTGACTTTTTGATATAATGGGGGCAGAAGCGCGTGAGTGTATCATCCAACGAGGATTGACTTGATGCAGAAATACGCAGACATAGCCATGCTGAATGGCGGCGCCGCAGAGGCGAGGAGGTCCTTTTCTCTCGCGGCGCGGCCGCGACGGGCCGGGGCCAGCCGCGTCTCGTGTCTCGCGTCGAGAGAATCGGCTTTTGGCGAGAGACGCGAGACTGGAGACGAGAGAAGGACTTCGGACTTCAGACTTCGGACTTCCAGGGCCACTAACGACTAACAACTAGCCACTAACGACTAACCACTATCAAGGAGAACCAAACGATGAAAACACCAACAAAACGAACGGCGCACCGCCTTGCTGCGTCAATTGCAATCGTCCTCGAGCTCGTAGCGGCGCAAACCGCGCAGGCGAAACTATGGAAGGGCAATGGTAGCAATACGCTATGGAGCACGCCGGAAAACTGGGAATCATCGACCGTGCCCGCAGCCACCGAGTCTTTGGCGTTTCGGCAGTCAGGTGCGCCGAACAAGACCGTGACGATTGACTCTGCATTCTCTACCAGCGGCAACGTCCATGTAGGCAATGGCAGCTCCGCCGAGGAGCCTTATATTTTCGAGGCGACCGATCCGACATACGGCCTGACCATCCAAGACGACGTCTGGCTGGGCTATCACGAAGCAGGCTGGCTGTGGATTAAGTCGGGCACGTACGTGTTCGGCGTCACGAGCGGCAAGGGTATGCAAATCGGCAATGGCAGCAACAACTTCTGGCTGAAGGTCGGCGACGGGACGACGACTGCGTCCTTGACCGCTACAACAAAAAATGTGAATATGTATGCCAGCAGCGTTCTCATTGCCGACAAGGCGACGCTTGATTTTAATGGTCTTCTCATGAATGGCACGTCGACGGCGTACATAACGAATACGACGATGAATGTTTCGGGGGATTTTAGTGTCGGAAATGACAGCGACTCGACAGGCAAGCTCACGATAAACGGTGGTACTGTAACTTGGAGCAGGGACGGTTATGTCTTCAAGGCTGGCAATGGGCAGAACTCCACGGGCGCAGTCGAGTTGAACGACTGTGATGTGTCTTGCTATTATCTGCGTCTCGGCACGGAAAACGGAGCCTCAGGGGTGTTCACCATGAACGGCGGAACGCTGACGGTCAATAGAAATAGCAACAACCATTTTTCAATCGGTTACGGCTCTGGTGCCACAGGCGAATTCAATCTGAATGGCGGCACAGTCACTGCCATTGGCATCAATGCCTTCAACGGCACCGGTACGCTGAAATTCAATGGTGGAACACTCATGGCGAGGGAGGCAGGGACGCTTATCGTCGATAGCGCGAATCTGACGGTAACGGTCGGCGAGAAGGGCGGCATGATCGACAGCGACAACAAGGCCATAACCATCGCCAAGGCCATCGGCGGCACGGGCGCGATGACTTACAAGGGCGGCAACACAATCACGCTTACCGGCGCGGCGAACTACACCGGCGGCACGACAATCGAAGGCGGCACCTGTGTCGTGGTCGCGGACCGCGCGGCGGCGACGGCTCTTATCGGTAGCGCACTCAAAGTAACGCTCCCGGCTACGCAGCTCATGGCCGGCTCCCATGCGCTTGTGACTATAACCGGAACAGAGGCTGAAGATGTGTTCACGGCTGAGGACGTGGCAAAGGTTGCGTTCGCATCCGGGGTCAAAGTGTCGGGGTGCTATTCGTTCGCGCTTTCCACAGATTCCAAGTCGATTATGTACACGGACAGGCTTAGTGCCGATACTGCCTATCTTGTCTTCCCAGGCAAGACGCTCGCCGACCTTGCGACGCATACACTCCGCGCCCGCATGGGGGGCTATCGTATCGACGCTGACGGCGTTGAGGTGACGTTCTTCGGTAGGGATGAAAAGAGGGATGTCGATAATAATCTCACCAATGTGACATACCAGTTGCAGACGCTTGACGAAGTAAGTGGCCGTCACTATACGAAGTCCACGAAGGTGGAGTTCACGGCGGACGGGGACGGAGTCTGGGCGAAGATTGCGAGCGGACAATTTACAAACTATGGAGCCCAAAATGCCTTCGGCACCGATCCTTTAACGACCAATCCAAGCGCGAACGAATACATCCCATACGATCTGCGGATTGTCGAGCCCGTGACGAACTCAATCAATGTGAACTTCACGTATAATAACAACAATCTCAATACGTCCTCGTCAGTACGCTATGGCGGCGGCGACTATGCTGTTCCGTATTCCGCCTGGGAAAACATGTCCGCTGCAAACGGAAGTGCGACTATTGGTGGGGCGACATGGACGATTTCCAACGGCGCAGGCCATTGCGAATCCACAAGCCTCAGCGCCACGAAGGATTTGCGCCACGGATACATCGGCGATAGCGACACCTACACGACGCCTACAGTTACGGTGACGGATGTTCCGTATGAGGCTTACCGTGTTGTCGTCTATGCCAGCGCACAGGATGCCGACTCCACATACGGCCACGTGACTGTAAACGGTCGTAACTATACGGCGTCGGGTGATGCGCTCAATAGCGACACTGGCGACTCGGTCACGACAGTCGAAGGTGACGGCGCCTGGGGCAAGGACAATGCCGGTTCAGGTTCTAATGCCTATGGTCTGAAGGAGGGACTCAATTACCTTGTTTCGTATGTCACCGGCGGCACGACGGCGACGATTGTCGGGCATCGCACCGCCAGCACCAGTATTCACGGCGGCATTGCGGCTATCCAGATTGTGAAGGTCGATGCGCTTGAGGACGGCGACATCCTCCCGCTCAAGGTGGAGAACGGCAGTCTTGAAAGGACTTCCATGTCCGTTGCCCTGCCGACGGTGGGCGCGGCAACGCTGAACATCACCGGCGGTCGCCTTGGATCGGGGAACCATGTGCTTTTCACCGGCGTTGCCGCTGACGCGCTCGACCACCTGACGGTCAACATCGCCCCAGAGGTGATCGACGGACGCAAGTATTCGCTTAAGGTCGATGGCAGCAACCTCGTCCTAAACATCCTGTCCCCCGGCCTGATGGTGATCATCAGGTAAGTCTGTAGAATGTTGCCAATGTTGCCAATACCAATACCAATGTCCAATAATTGGCTATTGGCAACATTTCCACATTGGCAACATTCAAAATTCCCTCGGAGGGCGGCATGAATCTGTCCAGGCGAGAGTTTGTCAAAGATTCGCTGGCGACGCTGGGGTTTTTGGCGCTCCCCGGCGGGCTGTTCGCGGCTCCCGCCGGCTGGAAGCCGAAGAAGAAGCCCGACATCGTGTTTGGCATTTTGACAGACACGCATCTTATGACAGCATGGGACGCCAAGAGCGTCTATCATACGATGACGCTCGACTACATCAAGAACGCCTACGCCTATTTCAAAAAGCGTAACGTCGATGCCGTCCTGCACCTCGGCGACGCTGCGCACCGCGCTCAGGTGCGCACGCTTGAGTTCCACCGCGAAGAGTTCGACAAGGTGTTTGGCGCGGAGAATCTGCCGGCTCTCCTTGTTGTTGACGGCAATCACGAGTGGCAGGGCGATTGGGACTTCCTGAAGAATCTGTACAAGGATCCCGCAGTCTTCCACGAGAACGTCCTTACCGAAGACTTTCCGCGCCTCTTCGAGAAGGGATGGGGCGTGAAGTACGAGAGGATGTGGCACAGGGAGGTCAAGGGCTTCCATTTTTTCGGGCGTGGGTGGCACGTTGACGACGCAGAGTTCGGTAAGTTCATCAAGAGCGAGGCCGAGAGGTGCAACCTCAAGGGCGAGAAGCCGTTCTTCATCCTGACGCACAAGATGACGTATTTCGCGTGCAACAGCCAGCTGCGGGACTACCCGAACGCGATTGGATTCTGCGGACACTGGCACACGAGCCTTTCCAACTGGGGCAACATCTACTACGAGAGGAACTACAATCTCTTCCCGTACATAAACTGCGGTGCCTGTCGCTATGACGGCGAGAACGGGCTTGACCAGGAATGGCTCAAGGAACGGCCCGCTGGACAGCGAGAAGAGTTGACCCACATCTTTAAGTATGCGTCCCGTCAGGGAATGGTGGTCAGCGTCTACAACGACGTCGGCATCGTGATGGAGCGGCTGGAGTTCGGGAGGGGCGGGCACCTTGGTCCCAATTGGGTGTTTCCGATCGGCAAGCTCGATAAACAGCCGTATTCGCGCGAGACGCTGACGAAGAAGATCGGCAACCCAGAGTTTCGGCCCGAGGCGAAGCTCGAAGTCGTGCAGCTGATTATCGAGGTCGAAAAGGGAAAGACCAAAAACGACCAGCCGAAAATGGGGCCGGGGATTCGTCTCACCATCCCGATGGCGGATGGCAATCCGAAGTCGCGCGTCTTTGCGTACGATGTCGTCGTCATGGCGGATGACGATCCGAAGAAACGATATTTCAAGAGCGAGTACTTTTCGGGCGTCAACGCCGGGATTGGCCATGAGGAAAACGGCGGCGTGACTACGCTGGAGATACCGCTGTCGGAACTGCCGGAAGGCAAGAAGCTGACCGTCGCCGTCAGGCCCGTAAGTAGCCTCGGAACAAAAGGAAAAACAATAGGAAAGGCGTTGAGAATATGAAATTGTGGAAGCGTGAAAATGTGAAAATGCGGAAATATCCAATATCCAAATCCAATATCCAATTGATTGTTGGTTGTTGGATATTGGGTGTTTGCACATTTGCATACTCTGGCGAAGCCGCTGCGCCCGTTGCGGACGCGGTGCCGTTCCGCGGTGTTGTGGAAGGCTACTACGGACGTCCTTGGGGTACCGAAGGGCGGCTTTCGCTCCTAAAGTTCATGGGCGAGAACGACCTCAATGTCTTCATCTACGGACCCAAGGATGACCCTTATCACCATAGCAAGTGGCGCGAGCCGTATCCCGAGGCGGAAATGCGCGACTTTGCGAAGCTGTTGGAGGTCGCGAAGGCGAACAAGATTGCGTTCTACTGGGCAATCCACCTCGGCGGCGCTTTCAAAAATGACAGAGAAGCGGACTACGCGGCGCTTTTCCGCAAGCTTGGCTTGATGTACGACGCAGGCTTTCGCGCTTTTGCCGTTTTCTTCGACGACTTCGGCGAACCAGACGCCAAGCTGCATTCCGAAATCTGCAAACGCATCGTCACCGGTTTCCTCCAGCAGCGCGGAGATTGCGCGCCGCTCATCATGTGTCCCCGCATTTACTGGGGGTGGTGGAATGCCTACCTTAAGGATCTGGGCAAGCTCCTCGATGAGCGCGTAAACGTGCTGTGGACCGGTAGCTGGATCATGTCCGACATCCGCGCCGAGGATGTCGCCAAGGCGACTGAGTGCCTTGAGCGCCCGCCGTTCGTCTGGTGGAACTGGCCGGTCAACGACTACTGCCGTTCGTCGCTTCTCCTCGGCAGGACATACGGACTCGAAAAGTGCAAGCTCGCCGGGATAGTGTCCAACCCTATGGAGAACTGCGAGGCCAACAAGATTGCGCTCTACAGCTTCGCCAAGTGGTGCGCCAATCCGGACGGCTTCGATTCGCGGAAGTGCTGGGAGGAGTCCTTTGCAAAGCTGTACGACGATCCCGGTGTCGCGCACGCCATGCGCGTTCTCGCCGAGCACAATTCGAACCCAGGACCGGGCGTACGCTTCGTCCGCGAAGAAAGCGTCGCCTGCGCGGAACTTTGCGATAAGGCGTCGAAGGAACTTGAAAAGGACGGCAAGTTTTCGAAGGAGACAGCTGACGCTCTCTTTGAACTTTTCTGGGAAATCCGTCGTTCCATGAAACAGCTCAAGATCAAGCTGCCGAAGGGACGCTACGACCTCGGCTGGGAGATCGAGGGCTGGCTGGACGACGAGATGCATCTGATGGAGCAGGCGGCCTATGCGCTCGTCCTGCTTAATCCGTCGGTGAGTCCTAACCACAACAGGAATCTGGAAGCCGACCTTGAGCAGCTGCGCAGCATCCGTGCCAAGGCGGTTGAGGATGCCGCGGCGCACCGAGAGAAGTTTGCTGCCGCAACCTTCAAGGACGATCGTCGCAATGTGCGCAGTCCCAAGGCCTCGCCGACCGTGCTCAGGCCGCTCGTCGAGAAGATGCTTACACGTGCGCTTTCTGTTTGCTATCAGAAAAAGTTTGGCAAGGAATTCAACGCCACGGACGGCTTCGCTGCTTTTTCGACGGCCAAGGCGCTTGATGGGTTGCGTGTCTCGCGCGAGGGCAATGTCGCTGGGATTGTCCGCGTCATGGAGCCGCACGAGGTCGCGCCAGGCGAGACGTTCGGGCTTTCCATTCCGTCTTACTGGAAGTCGAATTATTTCCATGCGGAGCTCGCGACGCCGGAGGCGGTTTCGGCGGGCGTCATCGAGTTGTCGAAGGACGGCTCTTCTTGGCAGAAGCTCGGCACTCGCACAAAGGCCGGCACCGGTCAGATGCATACGCGGCTCAATCCGGCGGACAGCTGGCGCTTTGCCCGCTACCGAAATGCCTCGGACAAGACGGTTTCGCTAAAGATAGACCTTTTCAAGTTCGACGTCCAGGGCGCAGATTCCCCCGCCGACTTCCTGCTGGACGAGGTCTTGAAATAACTAGTTTGAACCGGTTGCTTGCAACCGCTTGGCATCTGCAATAATACGAGTGAAATGAAAAACATCATCAAAACCGTCCTGGTGTGTTTCCTTACGTCCACCGCCGCAGACGCGAGCGCCAAGGGCGCGGTTGAAATGGCGCGCGCGCTGGGGCTGGAGCTTGCAGACCTCTTCAAGGCTCCGACGTCCAGGTGAAGCGCCTCCACGATTAGCAGAACGGGCAATCTGCCCGTTCTACTAGGAGTGAATAAACTAGTTAAAACCAGTTGTGTACAAAGACGATATATGTGCTATAATAAAAGCACCATGAGAAATACAATAAATACTTCCATTGTATATTGCCTTGTTTCAACAGCTGCATTCGCAGCCGTGGCGCCCCATGCCAAGTTCGAGGACGGAATGCTGTCGAAGACGCGTCCCGCCGGATGGCTGGGCGAGGCCTGCAAACTCCAGTCCGAGGGACTTACGGGACATCCCGAGGCCCTTAGCTATCCATACGACACCTGCCTCTGGGATGGGGAGATTCCGCGCATGGGCACGCATGGGCAGGACTGGTGGCGCTACGAGCAGACGGCCTACTATGTCGACGGCTTGCTGCGCCTTGGCTATGCCATCGGCGACGAGGGTTTCATAAAGAAGGGCGAGGAGAACGTCGACTACACGCTTGAACACGCCGCGCCGGACGGGCATCTCGGCCACCCGAGCCTGTGGGACGCGACGCGATACAAGCTGAAGAACGGATATGACATGTGGCCGCTCGCCGTGTTCTTCCGCGCGATGAAGGCGAAGTACGACGCCGCGCCCGATGAGCGCATCCCCGCCGCGCTCCAGAGGAATTTCCTCAACTACGACAAAGAGCACGTGTCAAAGGTCCGCAACATCGTCAACGTCGAGGGCCTGCTTTGGACGTATGAGCGCACTGGCGACAAGCGGCTTCTCGACCTTGCGGAGGAGGCGTGGAACATGCGCCAGCCCCTGCCGCCGGAGAAGAAGAACGAGCTTGCGCCGAAGAACTGCGCGAACAACGATGCGATACACATGCACGGCGTGAGCTACTGCGAGGAGATGAAGGTCCCGATGCTGCTTGCGGCCTACACCGGGAAGAAGGAGTACTTCGACCAGGCCGTCAACGTCGAGCGGAAGCTGGCGCGCGACCACATGCTTCCCGACGGATGCCCGACGTCCGCGGAGCGTACGCTCGGCAACAACGTCCACATCTGCCACGAGACTTGCGATGTCGCGGACTACACCTGGTCGCTAGGATACTTCCTCGAGGTGACGGGCGACGCAAGGTACGCGGACAAGATCGAGCGCTGCGTCTTCAACGCGGGCTTTGGCGCAGTTGGCGGCGACTTCCGCTCGCTCCAGTATTTCTCGAATGTGAACCAGTTCATCTGCACGTCGAATTCCGACCACAATCCGCAGAACTACGGCACGACGTGGATGCAGTACCGCCCGACGCACGAGACGGAGTGCTGCGCGGGCAACGTCAACCGCATCGTCCCGAACTATATCTCGCGCATGTGGCTCAAGGACGCTAAGGGCCGTCCCGTCGCCGCGCTGTATGGACCTTCCGAAGTCGACTACGGCTGGGCGAAGATCAAGGAGGAGACGCGTTATCCGTTCGACGGCAAGATTACATTCCGCTTCTCCGTCAAGGAACCGACTGACAGCGCACTTACCTACCGCGTGCCGGGCTGGTGCAAGAGCGTGTCGGTCAAGGTCAACGGCAAGAGAGTCGCGCTGGCCGCGTCCGGCAGGTTCGCAACGATAGAGCGCACGTTCGCGGACGGCGACGTGGTTGAGCTCGACTTCCCGATGGAGGTCAAGTTCGAGGAACTCCCGAGGCGGTTTGCCGTGGACGGCAAGGATGTCGCCAAGCGCCTCGTCAAGCGCCCGGCCGCCAAGTTCGCAAACTCCAGTCAGGGGATTGTCGTGACGCGCGGTCCGCTCCTCTTCGCCTATCCGATTCCTGCCGAGTGCACCGAGGACGTCCATGAACACGCCAACATGAACGGCAAGAAGAGCGCGAACCCCGAGTTCAAGTCGTGGAACCTCAAGCCAAGCGGAAACTTCAACTACGCGCTCGCCGCGCGCCTCGCCGAGGTCGTGGGGAGCGGCGATGCCGGTGACGGCTTCTTCCGGAATCCGGCCGGCGTCAAGCTGCGCGTCTCGGTGAAGCGCATCGACTGGAAGCTGGACGAAAACCGCTTCACGCCCGACCTTCCGGAGCGTCCGCTCGTTCTCTCCGATGACGTCGAGACGATCGAACTTGTGCCCTACGGCGCGACGATGCTGCGCCTCGGCGCGTTCCCGGACGTTTCCAAGGACACTTTTGCCGCGGCGGTTTGGCGCGGCGAGACGGCGTACGTCAACATTCCAGCCGGCGTTCCCGTCTCAAGGCTCGTGTCTCAAGTCAAAGATGGAGTAGCCGTCAAGCTTGGCTACTACGACGAAGTCGCCTACGAGATGCAGCCTGGCGGCGTTGATATCCGCAGGCGTCCCGATGTGTACCGCGAGGACGGACGCCGCGCGCCGACGGTTGCGCGCGTTTCGGTTGCGCCGGACGCGAAGCCGGGTGTCTACAACTTCGGGCCGCTTGAGGTGACGGTAGCCGACCATGTCCTTCCTCCGGCGAAGGACTGGAAGTACTTTCTCGACCTCTGGCAGCATCCGTGGGCTGTTTCGCGCTACTTCAATGTGGAGCCATTCTCTAAGGAACACTACGCGAAGATGGAGCCAATATACCGTGCGCTTGCGGAGTGCGGCTGCAAGGCCTTGACTACGACGCTCCTTGACCTTCCCTGGAACCACCAGTGCCACGACGGATACTACGCGATGGTCGGCAGGGTAAAGAATGCGGACGGGTCATGGGCCTTCGACTACAAGCTCTTCGACGAGTACGTTGAGTTCGGCAGGAAATGCGGACTCGGGCCCGACATCGCGTGCTACACGATGTGTCCGTGGAAGTACATGGCGACGTGGAAGGACGCAGAGGGGAATGACCATCGCGAGAAGATTCTTCCCGGGACGCAGGAGTTCGAGGACTACTGGGGTCCGTTCCTCGTCGACTTTGCCGCGCACATGAAGGCGAAGGGCTGGTTCGAGGACACCTACATTGCGATGGACGAGCGCGGTCCCGAGGATGTGAGGAAAATAGTCGACCTCATCCAGGCCAAGGCGCCGGGGATGAAGGTGGCGATCTGCGGCAAGACGAAGCCGTCGGCATTCGCCGGTATCCAGATCGAGAACTTCTGCCAGGGATTCATCCACCTTCGCGACGATTTCCTTCCGGAGCTTGCGCCGCGCCGCGCGAAGGGCTACAAGACGACGTTCTACGTCTGCGCCTCGGCGAGGCATCCGAACACGTTCTTCGAGAGTCCCGGTGACGAAAGCTTCTATCTAGGCGCATATCCGGTGATGGTCGGATTCGACGGCTTCCTACGATGGGCGGCGAACTCGTGGGGCGAGGATCCGTACAAGGACGGCTCGTTCAGGACGAAGGACTGGAAGGCGGGAGACGTGTTCCTCGTCTATCCCAACGGCGAGCTGTCGTCGCGTCTCGTCGAGCTGCGTGCGGGTATCGTTGCGGCAGAGAAGATGACGATTCTGAGGACGAACGGCGAGAAGGGCGCGGCGTTTGAGAAGCGCATGGCCGATATCGCCAAGCGCTATCATTTCTTCGCGTCTGTGCGCGATCCAAGCTTTGACTTCGAAGGCTTCCGCCGCGAAGTGGAGGCTCTCGTGAACGATACTGCAGTCCACGGCAACGAGGACAGAGCGCAGCTCTACATGGCTGGCGACTCGATCATGACCGAGTACAAAAGCGATATGTTCCCGCAGTTCGGCTGGGGGCAGGCGCTCAAGTCGTTCATGAAGGATCCGTCGGCGCTGCACAACTTCGCTCGCGGCGGATGGAGCGCGCGTCGCTTTCGCGAGTCCGGTCGCTGGGAGGAATGCATCGCGTCGAAGCTGAAGCCCGGCGACTGGGTAATCGTCTCGTTCGGGCACAACGACATGAACAAAAAGCGGAACAAGCCGCCGAAGAACGACTATTCGACGATCGACGAGTACAAGGCGTTCCTAAAGGGTTTCGCCGCGGATGCTAAGTCGAAGGGCGCGAACATCGCCTTTGCGACATCCATCGCGCATTCGAGCGGCTTCAGCGAAAAGGATGGCGTCATGTCGGTGGACGGCGGCGCGACGGGCTTGGGCCCGTATGTCGCGGCGATGCGCGAGGTCGCGGCGGAACTTGATGCGCCGCTTCTCGACCTGAACCGTTATGCCGAGGAGAATCTGCCGAAGATGGGCCTTGAAAAAGCGAAGGCGCTCTACATGACGATAAAGCCCGGCGAATACGCCAACTATCCAGACGGCAAGAACGACCCCGCGCACATCCGCGACGCCGGAGCGTTTTTCTATGCGAAAGGCGCGGTCGAAATGGCGTGTGCACAGAATCTTACGCTTGCGGAATTGTTCAAGGATCCGTCGAGTGTTCCGTTCGTCCCGTCTGTCGCGCCCGCGGCGACAATTCCGGCGAAAAGCGGATCGACTACATATACGTCTCGCCGGGGACGAGGGTGCTCGACTACCGCACTGTGTCTGCGCCGCGTCCGAACACGCACCTCTATCCCTCCGACCACTTCCCCTCCGTCGCCACAATAGCGTTCAAATAGTGCAGTGGATGATAAATACCTTTCCGGATATGTTGCTTTCGCAACTGGGAGTTTCGGAGTTTTGGAGATGCAGATGCGGTTGAAAAATCGCCGTGTTGGTCTGTGGTTCAGAACGTAGTGCCGGCGCGCATGAATTCCGGAAGGTTGCGGTGGATGATGCCGTTGCGCTGCTGGATGGGATCGTTGCGCGTGAGGATGTACTTGGGGTAGTTGTCGCGAATCTTCTCAAGCGGAGCGTATTCGCGGTCTTCGGTCTTGCGGTCGTTCATCATTGTCATGCACGCCTGCACGTAGGCGTAGCCGGTATCGCCCCTGCGAAGGATGAAGTCGCATTCAAGCGTTCCGATGCGCCCTATGCTTGCCGCATAGCCGTGGGAACGGGCGTAGGTGTAGATTACGTTTTCAAGCGCCGGTCCGTAGTTGATCCGGTTGTCGGTATTGGTGGCGAAGTAGAAGCCGAGGTCGGACAGGTAGTATTTCTGTTCTCCCCTGATGGATCTGCGGGACTTGAGGTCGAACCGGCTGCATTCGTACAGGATCTTTGCGTCCTTCAGAATGCCGATGTACCGGTTCAGCGTTTCGCGCTTGATGTGCGTTTCCGCCTTTTCAAGATCATCAAGGAGGTTGTCGAGACTTGTCGTCGCGCCGAAGTTGTTGACAAGGTATGTCTGAACTTTCTGGAACACGGAAAGATTGCGGATCTTTATGCGGCGGCGGATGTCTTTTTTGAATATCTCGGCAACGACGCTTTCAATGTATGTCCTGCGGTCGTCGGCGGAATCGTACTGAACAGCTTTCGGGAATCCGCCGTCACGAAGATACTGGTCGAACTCATCGACAAGATTGGCGGATATGCTTTTTCCGAGAAATTCCTTCATGCCAAGGAACTCGTCGAAGGTGAGCGGGAACATTTCGAATTCAATGTATCGTCCCGTCAGCTTCGTGACAAGCTCTCCGCTCAGGAGATAGGAATTCGAACCGGTGATGAAGATGGAGTGTCGGCCTTCGACGCGGAAAGCATTGATTACTTCTTCAAAGTTCTTTACATTCTGGATTTCATCGATGAAGAGATATGTCGTTCCAGAGGACGGTGTCTTTTCGTCGATGAGCCGTTCAAGGCGGTCGGGGGTCGTGATGTTTTTGTATGGGCGGCTGTCAAGATCAAGATAGACAATGTGCGCATCGTCCGTTCCTCGCTCCCGCATCTCTTCGGCAATTGTGCCCATAAGGCAGGATTTACCACAACGTCTGACGCCGGTAATGACCTTTATGAGGCCAGTGTCCGCATAAAATCCGCGAATCTTGCGGAGGTAGTTCTCTCTCCTGTAGTAGTTCATGGTGGGCAGTATAGCAAATCTGCTGCAAAATGGCAAGTTAAGGGGGTAATATTCGAAAGGTTATTGAAAAATACCCCCTTAACCCGCGAACTCGCATCGTGGCGGCCAACGGAGACTTTTTCCCGACCGCTTCAAGAGGTTGTCGAGCAGGAGTAAGAAAGATGTTGGGCAAGATGGGACAGGTTCTGGAAAGCAGATTGGCGGACGACCTCAGGATGTGGCAACTGGCGCCGGGGCCGTTGAAAATGCTATAATACCCGCATGGAAAAGACCGATGACGGAATTCAGACGAAGTTCTCCGCCGTGACCTTCCTTGCGATAGACTTCGAGACGACGGGATACGACTTCGGTTCGGCGAACGAGCCGTGGCAGCTCGGGTACGCGCGCGTGGAGGACGGCGCGATAACCGAGACGGGCGAGTGGTTCTTCGACGTCGAGGGCGCGCCGGAGCGCGCGCACGAGGCGGATGCGCTCGGGACGCTGCAGAGCTCGTTCGAGACGTGGGCCCCGAAGCTGATGGGCGTAAGGCTCGTCGCGCACAACATCGCGTGCGAGCGGACGATCCTCACGCGCGCCGCGCCGCTCACGAAGTGGGGTCCGTGGGTGGACACCATGAAGCTCGCGAAGGCGCGCTATCCGGGTCTTCCTTCGTACAAGCTCGGCGATCTCTGCGAGATGTTCGGACAGGTGCCGATGATCGACGGGCGGACGTGGCACGACGGACTCTTCGACGCCGTCGCGTGCGCGAACCTCGCGCTGTTTCTTGGCGAATGACCCCGCTGTGCCGCGATTTTTGGTATAATATCACCTATGAACATCGTGATATTGCTGGGTGCCCCGGGTTCGGGGAAGGGCACGGTCGCGGGCAAGCTCGCGTCCGAGAACGACGGACTTAAGCACGTCTCGTCCGGAGACCTCCTCCGCGGCGCCGTTGCCAAAGGCACTGCGGCCGGCGTTGAGGCCAAGGGCTACATGGAGAAGGGCAACCTCGTCCCTGATGCGCTGATCGCGCAGATGATCAAGGACGTGGTCGCGGAGACGACGGGCGACGTAACGATGCTGCTCGACGGCTTTCCGCGCAACCTCGCGCAGGCGAAGATCCTCGAGGAGATGGGCGCGCCCGTGAAGAGCGCAGTGCTCATCGACGTTCCGGATTCCATCATCCAGGACCGCATTGCCGGACGCCGCACGTGCCCCAAGTGCAAGGCCGGCTACCACGTCCGCAACCTTCCGCCGAAGGTGGAGGGAATCTGCGACGTCTGCGGCGAGAAGCTCGTGATCCGCAAGGACGACAATCCCGAGACGGTGAAGGACCGCCTCGTCGTCTACCATCGCGAGACCGAGCCGCTCATTACGTTCTACCGCGAGAAGGGCCTCCTGAAGTCGGTTGACGGCACGATCGGCGTCGACAACGTCGCCGCGGCGTTCCTCAAGGCGATGTGATGAAAGTCGACATAAAGACAAAGGCGCAGATAGAGAAGATGCGCGAGGCGTGCCGCATGAGCGCGGAGATCCGCGACATGTGCGCCGCGGCCGTCGAGCCCGGCATGACCACCGCCGACATCGACGACATCGTGATCGCGTACTGCGAGAAGCACCACGTCAAGGCGAGCTTCTACGAGTTCCCGGGCGGGAGGTACGCGCCCGACTTCCCGGGGCATCTGTGCGTCTCGATAAACGACGAAGTCATCCACGGCGTTCCGGACCGCAACCGCGTGATAATGCCGGGAGACCTCGTGAAGACGGACGTAGGCATCTTCAAGAACGGATACAACGGCGACACTTCCAGGACCGTCGCGCTCGGAGTCACCGATCCCGAGGTACTTCGCCTCGTCGAGGTGACGCGCCAGTGTCTGAAGGCGGGCATCGCGGCGTGCGGCCCCGGCGTGCATCTCGGAGACGTCGGCTACGCGATCCAGAAGGTCGCGGAGGACGCGGGGTTCGGAGTGGTGCGCGACTGGATCGGGCACGGCGTCGGGCGGACAGTCCACGAGGAGCCCGAGGTGCCGAACTACGGGAAGCCCGGCACGAAGCTCGTCCTCAGGCCCGGAATGACGATCGCGATCGAGCCGATGATATCGATGACGAAGAAGGGCGAGCAGACGGACGTCCTTCCGAACGGCTGGACGGTCGTCACGCGCGACAGGTGCCTCTCGGCGCACTTCGAGCATACCGTGGCGATCACGGACGACGGATGCGAGATTCTCACTTTGCCGGCGGACTATCCCTGAAGCTCTTAAGCCCGAAGGCGCTTAGGTCGAATGGCGGCTGATTGCTTGGGAGCGGATTGTCCGTCCGGCGCTAATCTGAAAGGAAACGCGACATGACTGTCAGGTTCTACGCCAACGCGTCGAAGAGCGCGGCGCGCGCGGCCGCCGTGCGGCTCGCGGCGGAGGCCGCGAGGCTCGGCCTCGCCGTGTCGCGGCGCGGCGCAAGCGACGCGGTTGTGGCGCTTGGCGGAGACGGAACGATCCTCCGTGCCGCGAGGCGCTTCCCCGACATTCCCGTCCTTGGCTTCAACCTCGGTTCGCTCGGCTATCTCGCGAGCGTCGGCGAGGAGGATTTCGTCAACGCGCTCGCGGCGCTCGCCGCGGGGAACTTCGCCGTCTCCGAGCGCGCGATGCTCGAGGTGGACGGGGTGACGGCGCTGAACGACGTCGCGATCATGCGCGAGATGACGGGGCACGCGGCGATACTCGACCTCTCCGCGAACGGAAGCTCCGCGACGCGCTATATGGCGGACGGAGTGATCGTCGCGACGCCAACGGGCTCCACGGCGTATTCGCTCGCGGCGGGCGGTCCAGTTCTCATGCCAGACTCGCGCAGCTTCGTGGTGACGCCGATGAACCCGCACGCGCTCGGCGTGAGGCCGATGGTAGTGAGCGACTCGGTGCGGCTGCGGGTGACCTCGCGCCGCCACGTGGCGGGGGCGAGGGAGAGGGTCGGAGTCTATGCGGACGGTGAGAACGTCCGCATGCTCAAGCCGGGCGACACGGTGGAGATCGCGAAGTCGCAGCGCTCCGCGAAGCTCATCGAGCTCGAGGGGTATGATCCGTACGAGGTTCTGAACAGAAAGCTGGGGTGGTCCAAATGACGATAGAGGAACTCAACGAAGCCGTGGAGACGGGAGAGATCGACGAGGTCATCCGCGTCTGCGAGGCGCGGCAGGTGAAGGCGCTTTCCGCGCTTGCGGACAGGATATGCGCGCAGAAGGGCGTGAGGGTTATACTCCTCTGCGGCGGTTCCTCGGCCGGAAAGACGACTACGGCGAAGCGCCTCTGCACGCAGCTCAGGGTCAACGGCGCGAAGGCGCTCCACTTGTCGACGGACGACTACTTCGTGGGCGACGCGAGGAATCCGCGCCATCCGGACGGAACCTTCGACTACGAGACGATCGAGGCAGTCGATTCCGCGCGTCTCGCGCAGGACCTGAAGTCGCTCATCGCGGGCGAGAGCGTGCATCTGCGGCGCTTCGACTTCGTGAAGCACGACGGATTCGATTCCGAGGCCGAGACGTCGATCACGGCTGACACATACATCGTCCTTGAGGGAATCCACGCGCTGAATCCTCTTCTCACGCAGGACCTTCCAGAGAAGTGCAAGTTCCGTCTCTTCATCGAGCCGAAGACGCAGCTCACGGTTTTCGCGCTGACGAAGCTCCCCCCGCAGGACGGGAGGCTGCTGCGGCGTCTCGTGAGGGACAACCAGTTCCGCAAGATGAGCCCGCTCGAGACGTTCACCCTCTGGCCGCAGGTGCTTGACGGAGAGGAGAAGTGGATCAACCCCTACAGGAAGTTTGCGGACGCGGAGTTCGACTCGGGGCTCGAGTACGAGCTCGCGGTGCTGAAACCGTATGCGGCGGGGCTCGTCGAGCTCGTGCGCAGGCGCCGTCCGGAGGAGAAGAAGTCGTATCTCTTCACGGAGCTCTTCGAGGCGATCCGCCCGGCGCATCCGAACATCGTTCCCGGCGACTCGATCCTCCGCGAGACCATCGGCGGCAGCCAGCTTGAATACTGAATCAAACCCGATTCACGGACGCGGACGATTTGGTATAATATTGCGCAATCTCGGCGAAGGGTCGCCGGGAGGCAATAAGGTGATTTCGCGATGCTATACTATCTGTCTCAGCTTCTGACGCCGTACTGGGGTCCGTTCCGCATGCTCCAGTCCCACGCCCTGCTCCTCGCGGGCGGTACCTTCTTTGCGGCAATCCTGACCTGGCTGCTGCTGCCCAGGCTGTGGGGCAGGCTGCCGCAGGACCACGGCAAGGCGATACTGAAGGACATGGACGGCATGAAGTCGAAGGGCAAGCCGACCGGCACCGGGCTTATAGTGTCGCTCGTCGCGCTTCCTGTGATTGTCCTCTTCGCGCCGCTCGCGTTCTGGGACCTCATGGCCGTCTTCGCGCTGTAC
Organism: Kiritimatiellia bacterium; assembly: GCA_016284515.1. Classification (GTDB taxonomy): domain Bacteria; phylum Verrucomicrobiota; class Kiritimatiellia; order RFP12; family UBA1067; genus UBA1067. Next base: position 17,558 of record JAEEOY010000223.1, read on the forward strand.
CTCGCGATGCTGTTCGGATACCTCGACGACCGCGCGGCTGTTCCGTGGGGCGAACTCAAGAAGGGACTCCTGGACCTAGTCGTGTCCGTCGCGATCGCGTTCTTCATCTTCCGCGGACACGCGGAGCAGACAGCGGACGGACTCAAGATGATCGCGTGGCTTCCGTTCGTCAAGGGCATCTGGCTCATCCCCGGCTGGACTTACGTTCCGCTTGCGGCGTTCATACTTTGGTTCACGATGAACGCGACGAACTGCTCCGACGGAGTCGACGGACTCGCCGGAACGCTCACCACGATAACGCTCGCGATGCTCGCGTTCACGCTGTACGTCGTCGTCGGCTATCGTCCGGTCGCGCACTACTTCCTCATCCCCGTCTACGCCGAGGCGGCGCGCTGGGCGATCGTCGTTATGGTCGTTGCGGGCGCGTTCGCGGGATACCTCTGGTACAACGCCGAGCCGTCGAAGATACTGATGGGCGACGCGGGGAGCCGATTCCTCGGAATCCTTGTCGCGACCGCGTCGATGATGACGGGCAATCCGTTCTTCGTACTGTTCCTTGCGCCCGTGGTGCTGGTGAACGGAGGCGGCGGACTCGGCAAGCTCGTGCTCCTGCGCGTCGCGAAGCGCCTCGGCTTCCAGATCGGCGACGACAGCGTCATCCGCAAGGTGCGCTTCCCGCTGCACGACCACTGCAAGAAGAACCTCGGCTGGTCCAACGCGCAGGTCCTCATGCGCTTCGTCCTGCTTCAGGTGGCGGTGATGCCGATTCTCCTTCTCATCCTCTTCAAGGTGCGGTAGCTCACCGCCGAAGGTTTGACCGCCCGGCTACGGATTGTGTATAATATCTCCATCTGAATCACGAACTACGCTTTACGCACAACCATGAACCGCAGAATACTTCTTGGCGTCACCGGATCGATCGCAGCCTACAAGGCCGCGGAACTTGTCCGCCTTTTCATCAAGGCCGGAGACGACGTGCGCGTCGTGATGACGCCTGCCGCTACCGAGTTCGTCACGCCGCTCACCTTCCAGACGCTTTCGAGGAACCCCGTCTACGTCGAGGAGTTCAAGCGTCCGATGGAGTGGCGTCCCGAGCACATCTCGCTTGCGGATTCCGATCTCGTCGTCGTCGCGCCGGCGACTGCGAACACGATCGCGAAGCTGCGCTACGGCCTTGCGGACAATCTCCTCACCTCCACGATCCTCGCGACGCGCGCGCCAGTGGCGGTCGCCCCTGCGATGAACGACGGCATGTGGGAGAACGTCGTCACGAAGGAGAACATCGCCGCCCTCGAGCGCCGCGGGGTGAAGATTATCGCGCCCGGATATGGAGACCTCGCGTGCGGAACGAGCGGACTCGGACGCATGGCCGAGCCGGGCGAGATATTCAACGCGCTGTGATTGGCGGTCAGTCCTTCTGGACCCACTTTCCGGAGTCGTCCTGGTACCATGTGCCGGAGGGCACCTTGGTGCGCATTTTCGCGGCGTAGCGCTTCTGGACGGCTTCGAGCGTGGTTCCGTTTGTCTTCGCGATCTCGCTGAAGCGCTTCATGCGCTTTGCGTTTTCGTCGGCGATCAGGATGCGGTCGTCGTCCGTCGCGCCGTCGCGCTCCTCGAGCATCGCGCGGTTCGTGAAGCCCGCCGCCCTGCGGTCGACCATCTCCTTCACGGCCTTGTAGTTGCCCTTCGGCTTCTGCTGGTCTTCGTCCGCGAACGCCTTGTCGAGATCCTTGTCGACCTTGAGGTTGACGTCCATGGTTATGTGGATCGGCTTTATCTCGCTTTCGGTCTTTACCTGGATGCATCCTGCCGCGCAGACCGCCGCAGCCGCGAGTATGATGTGGGCTTTCATTTCTGCTTCTCCTTGCCTGTATGTCGTTTGAATTTAAGTCCGAGGTTGACGATCTCGTCTACATCGCCGTGGAAGGCGATGTTCAGATTGACCGGAACGGTGGTGTTCCCGCGCGTCGCGGAACCTTCGATCTTGATGCCGAGGGTGGAGTCCTCCCCGTCCTCTCCGCGCGCGAGCTCGATCTTGAGCACGTTGTAGTCAAGGTCGGCGAGAACCTTCGCGAGGTTGCCGCGCTCCGCCTCCGGTACGCCGCCGAGCTCAAGGTTGTCTAGAATCGGCTTCGGATCGTCGATGCGCATCTTGCCGGTCTCGCCCGGCGTCGAGAAGAGGTAGGTGTTCTTGATGTGCAGCTCGCGTCCGTCCTTCAGGAAGAACGGCATCTTCCCGTGGAGGCGTCCCGAGGCCTGCCCGCGGAAGTACGCGAGCCGCGAGAGGACCTGTCCGGCGTCGATGCCGTCCGCGAACACCGTCGCGCCGGCGCTGAGCTTCTCGGGGTCGAGGAAGAGGGAGTAGAGCCTCAGCTCGCCTCCGCAGCAGTCCGCGCCCGCCTCGGTGACGAGATAGGAGCGTTCCGTCGCGCGCACGGACGCGAAGGCGTTGGAGAGGACGAAGCCCGCGGCGGTGACCGAGTCGGCGCGCGGGAACATGGGCGCAATGTCCCGGTGGTCGGCGATCGCGTCCACGCCGAAGCGCAGGCGCAGTCCGCTGATTTCGACTGGCGTGCCGCCCGGTGTGACGAGGGATGCGTCGAGGTTCTTGACGCCGCCGCGCGCGGACCATGCGGGGACCGGGCGCTTCGGGGTGCATGATCCCTCCGCGTCGAGGGAGAAGGAGCCGCTGAACGCGAGGTCCTTCGTCATCGGCGAGCCGAGGCGGGAGAGGACGGTCGCTAGAACAGGGTCGTCCTGGGATATGGCGCGCTCCTTGACGTTTGCGTTGAAGCGCCATTCCTTCGCACCCTGCGCGGAGAAGTCTGCGTAGAGCATCCAGTCTGTGCCGTCGAGCGATAGGCGCAGGTCGCCGTCAGCGCGGATGAACCCGAACCTCACGTTGGCCGTCGCGGTGTAGCGCCAGTCGAGGAGTCGTCCCTTGGCGCGCACGCGGAATCCGTCCGGCTTGCCGCGGCGTATGTCAAGATCGACCGTGGCCTTCTTCGACTCCACCAGCTCGGCGAGCTTCCCCTTGATGCGCGGGGAGAGGTCGAACTCGAGTTCAGGGATCGGCACGTGCGTGAGGAGATAGGGGACGGAGAGCACGAAAG
>JAEEOY010000034.1 GCA_016284515.1 Kiritimatiellia bacterium
CGTCGCGCTCTCCTGAACGGTCACGCTTTCGACGGCCGCCGCGTCGATGAACACGCCGTTGGCCACAGCCCCTGCGGGCGCATAGACGACATCCGCCGCCGAGGCGCGGGCTGCGCGGGCGGCGCGCGGACCTGTGGAAAGCGTCTGGCGGGGCTTGAGTTCCGTAGAGTCGGGCGGCGTGAGGCCGATTTCCGGCGCACCCTTGATCATGCCAATCGCGTCCGCGAGCGTGCGCCCGATTCCGTCAGGATCGGTCCCCGACGCGTCGGACAGCTCCGCGTAGAACAAGCCGTCAGCGTCAACTGGAACGCGCAGCGATCGCGCCCACAGCGCGGTTTCAGGCGCCTTCGAGTCGTAGATGCGGAACGTGAGCTCGAGCGCCCCCGCCGTCTGCTCGCCGCCGCCCGAGCGCCTCAGCACCCCGCGGTATGTCAGCGCCTGTGGCACCGCCGCAAAAACTGCCGAAGCAATGAGCAATATTGAAAAAGCCAACAATGCTTTACCGTATGTCCTTGTCTTCATATCCGTTTTCCTTTCTTCCAAGTTTCTTTAGACAGGATTTACAGGATTGCCAGGATTACCCTTGTCTATCCAATCCTGTAAATCATGTCAATCCTGTCTTATTCCACCTCCGCTGCTTTGATCGCTCGCTGCAGGACGAAGACGCCCATCGACCGGATCGGCTCCTTGGCCGTCAACCCCTCAACCGTCCAGGTAACGAAGCCCGCCGTTTTCTCCGACGGCGTCCACTCGAAGTTGACGTCCTTGTGCGGATCGTTGTTCTCGTGCCACGAGAACTCCATCTTGTTCTTGATGCTCCAGAGCTCCGGCTTGACGACGCCCGCGTAGTTCGCCGGGTTGTCCCCGCTCGGCGCGGCGCTCTTGTAGTCCGCCGACAGGCCGTCGTGGTCGGGATGCCACGCATGGCGGAAGGGATTGTCGGAAGCGTTCTCGCCGACAGTCCAGTCGAAGACGAGGCTTTCGCCGAATTTGCCGGACGCCGCCGGAACGGCCGGATTGTCGATGCTCATCATGACCGTCGAGAAGCGGCGCGCGTTCGTGACATCCGCCGGAACGGACTCCAGTTCGCGCCAGAGGCGGAGCGTGCCGTTGGTGTCGACACCCGCCGCCACGCGCTGGAGCAGCTGAACGCCGCCTGCGCTGTCAACATGCATCATGACGCTCATCTTCATCGTCCCGCCTGCCTTGACGGGAACCTGGTTGGTGTCGTCCAGCCGGGACACCGCCTCGAGCTGGATGTATCCGCTCCAGAGTCCGACGGGGAACTTCACAGTCTGGGCCTGTTCGGACGCCGCGACCGTGATCGGAACTCTTACGCGCATCTTGCTCTCGCCGTCTTCGACGACAAGAATCGCCCCGTATTCCTTCCCTTCCTCGAGCTGTGCGCGGTCGATGCTGAAGATCTGGTCGGTATGCTCGTCAGCGGCAAGCTCGACCGTCCAGGATACGGATTCCTCGACGTTCGTGTACTGCTGCGCGCCGAACGCGTCGGTGCGCGGCAGAGCGCGGGACAGGGGAGGGACGAGCTCCGTCTCGTCCGCAGATGCTGAGATCGAAAACCTGAACGTGTGGTTCGTAGTGCCGCAGTTCCTGACCGTGATCGAAGCGTAGTTGGCCGACGGACCGAAGGCCACGCCGTCGCCCTGAACGCCGACGACGCCAGGCCAGTCGCCGTCCTTCGTCGCCGTGAGGGCGTATGCCTTGCCGCCCTGCACCTTCGACTTGGCGCCGATTCCCAGCGAAAGGAATGTCGGAGCGGACGTCTTTGTTCCGGCGACCTTGTGCGCGGAGCCCGACGCAGTGCCGAAGGGTCCTTCGCCGAAATACGTCCTCGCTGGAATGGATACGTCGGGATCGGCGGATACGCCCACGAGGTTCATGAAGCCGGTGTCGCCCGACGTCGCGCGCCATGTCTGCCGCGGCGCGGCGGGAACGCCGAAGAACGTCTTCGTCCAGCCCTCTTTCGCGTAGATCAGGTAGACGCATCCGCCCCTGAGCGCGGCCATCGTCGAGGCCGCCTCGTCGCCCGGAACCCACACGCTGTAGGAAACCGGCTTCTGGTCGATCGTCGTTCCGTCGTCCGCGATCTGGCGCGTCGACGAGTAGGCGTCGGAATAGTACGACGCGACGCGCTCTACCGGTGCGCCCGCGAAGAAGTCCTCGCACGCGGCGTTCACCGGCGTCGATTCGAGGTAGATCGCGTTCCACCCCTTCTCGAGCGTCATCGTCTCCTTGATGTGCGCCGCACGGGACTGAAGCGACACAAGGGACAGAAGCGACAGCGAGACCGCCAATTTGCAGCACTTGTTCATTTTACTTGGCCTCCACTTTGAAGAACTGGCTGGTCGCGCCTTCGGCCGGCACGACGTAGATCGTCGCCACGCCCACGTCATCCTCGTCGGCGGACGGCATCACCTGCTCGCGCTCGGCATCCGTCTCGGTCTTCTTGACCTTCTGCAAGGCCCACTCGGGATTCGTGAGCGAAAGCGTCGTTTCGACGCCATAGACGTGGCCGCCGGCATATTCAAAGCTGAGCGTGTGAAGAGCGTTCTGCGGAGCTGTGTAGGCGGTAATCGCGAGCCTGTCCGTATCGTCGAAGGGATTCGTCCCCGCGCGGTATTCGTCGTAGTTCGACGCGCCGTCGTTGTCATAGTCGGCGAAGGGATCGTAGTCGCCCTCGATCTCGTAT
>JAEEOY010000224.1 GCA_016284515.1 Kiritimatiellia bacterium
GAAGATCACCTTCGCGCCTTCCCCTGAATATACACAGCATTGGATTTCATGCCGTATATTTTACCATATTCGCACCGCGCTCTAACAAGGATTCCAAATGATTAAATTTTCGCGCTGACTTTTTGTCGGCGCGCGGGCTGTTGGAGCGGGTCAGGCGGTTTCCCTTCGAAGCCGCCCGTTGAATTTTTTTGACTTTATTTCGCATTCCCCCTTGACTTTTGCCAAAATAGTGAGTATAATACCTTACTATGAACTTAAAAAAGATAGAGGAGGAGCGCAGGGCGCTCGTCTCGCGCCTGCGCACGCTGTGCCTGCGCGAGCGCATGCTCGGCGGGACCGTCACGCGGACGATGGTGGGGAACTCCCTGCGCATGACCGTGACGGACAGGGTAGACGGCAAGACCAGGACGCTCTTCGTCCCGGCGGACCGGCAGGAGGAGGTGTCGCGCTGGAACGAGAACTGGAAGGAGATGCGCGGGCTGCTCAGGAGCCTGAGCGAGCTCCAGCGCACCGAGCTGCGCGTCAGCCTCGGGCAGGAAAGCGCTGCGGCAACGTCCGTCCGGGACGTCGTCCCGCAAAGTCTCCGGGAAAAGAGGCCGCGTTCGCGCGGCTGACCTCGTTCCTGGCGGACTACCGGCGCATCTTCAACCCCCTGTTCCGGTCCATCTACGACACGCGCGACCGGGAGAAGGTCCTCTACGACAGGGAGACCGTCGTGTGGACCGTGCTCTTGGGGATGCTCCTGCGCAGGGCGTCGCGGAACAGAATGGACTGCGACCGAAACGAGGGGCGCTTTGCGGAGAGCGTCCTGCGCCTTTCGGGGCAGGGCGTCGACGACTGGCCGGACGGCGAGGAGCTGACCGTCCCGTGCAGCGAGACGTGCTGCAACCTGCTCCGGCGCGGCGGGACGGCCCAGATACAGGGGGCGATCACGGACATGGTCGCGCACCTCGTGCGGGGGAAGTCGCTCGAGTGCGCAAGGTTCCGGGGCTTCATCGTCGTCGCGGTCGACGGCGTGGAGCAGGAGGTGACGCGCAGGACGGGGCGCGCGGACGAGACGGAGACGCGCTTCCAGCTCGAGGCAAAGGTCGTGGCTCCCAACGGCCTCGCGCTCTCGCTCATGACCGAGCGCGTGAAGCCGCATGCGACCGAGAACGGCAAGCGCGACTGCGAGATCAAGGCGTTCCGCAGGCTCGCGGCACGTCTGAAGAGGGCTTTCCCGAGGCTTCCGGTCTGCATGGTCGGCGATGCGCTCTACGCATGCTCGCCCGTCATGCGCATATGCCGCGCGAACGGCTGGAAGTTCGTCCTGACGTTCAAGGAGGGACGCTCCCCGGACGCGTACGAGATGGCGTGCGACTCGATGGAGGTCTCGAATGGCTGCTGCGGACCCCTCGTCGCGAGAGGCGAGAACCAGCGGAAGGTCGAGGCCGGCGTCGTGGCGTGGACGGGCGGAGTGAAGTTCACGACCCAGTCCGAAGGCGAGGAGTTCAATGTCGTCGCCTGCGAGGAGACGAAGGAAGGGGCGTACCGCGGGATGTTCGCCACGAACTACGACGTCGACTGCGCGGATGTGGCGTCGGAGGTCGTGGAATGGGGGCGGCGCAGGTGGAACATCGAGTCCAGCTTCGACGTCGAGAAGAACAACGGCTACGGGCTCGAGCACGTGTTCTGCAACCACTGGCGGTGCAGCAGAAACTTCTACCTGCTAATGCAGCTGGCGAACAACCTCTGGCAGATGTTCAACGCCTGCGTAGTCCCGAAGCTGGCCGAGGGATGTAGGAAAATGGCGCAGTTCGAGTGGGTGGAGCTCCTTTTCAGGGCCTTCCACGAAATCGGCATCACGGTCGAATTCGCAACGTTGCCCCGCAGGTACGTGCGGCGCATGAACCTCTGAACCAGCAAGACGGGCACGTCCTCCTCAATGCGGTCTCGGCATGCCTCAGCCTCGGCGGGGGTAAGGGGGCGGATTGCCTCGAATAGCGTCTATTCGCGGGCGGTGGCATGAAAACACGGTCACAAATGATGCGCTAGGCGCGGCGAAGCCGTGGCGGGCGCATCATTTGGAATCCTTGGAAATTTCGCAGTTTTGCGACACGGCAATACGACTTTTTGGTATAATAGTACCTATGAGTCAAAAGTATAAATCGATGTCCGACTACTGCCGCGAGTACATGCGGTACCTCGGCATCGCCAAGACGGAGCGCCGCAGCTATGCGGAGAGCGTCCGCATTCTCGAGAAGGCCGGTTTCAGGGAGCTTTCGAAGTTCAAGACCCTCAAGCCGGGCGACAAGGTCTACCGCGGGTACGAAGACCGCACAGTGATGGCCGCTGTCATCGGAAAGAGGAAGATTTCCGAGGCGGGGCTCAAGGTCGTCGGCGGGCATACGGATGCGCCGAGGCTCGACCTCAAGCCGAAGCCTCTCTACGAGAAGGGCGGGTACGTCTACTTCGACTGCCACATCTACGGCGGCATCAAGAAGTACCAGTGGCTTGTGCTGCCGCTCGCGCTCTACGGGACGATCGTCAGGAAGGACGGGACGAAGGTGCAGGTCGCGGTTGGCGACGGGCCGGACGATCCCGTTTTCATGATAAGCGACATTCTTCCGCACCTCGGCAAGGACCAGGAGAAGAAGCACGTCACCGACTTCTTCCCGGCCGAGGACCTCGACGTCCTCGCATGGACGACGTACGCGAAGCCGAAGAAGGGCGACGAGGAGGACAAGCCGAAGGGCGACAAGCCGGGCCTCGTCGAGTACCTCAAGAAGACCTACAAGGTCGACGAGGAGGATCTCCTCTCCGCAGAGCTCGAGATAGTCCCGGCGGGAATGCCGCGCGAAGTCGGCTTCGACCGCGCGCTTATCGCGGGGTACGGACACGACGACCGCGTCTGCTCGTTCGCGGCGCTGCAGGCGCTTGTCGACGCGTCGGGCGAGAAGCCCGAGGTCACAGCGTCGATCTTGATGTGCGACAAGGAGGAGATCGGCTCGATGGGTTCCACCGGAATGCAGTCGAGCTTCTTCGAGAACACCGTCGCCGAGCTCATCGAGCGCCAGGAGAAGGACGCGCGCGACATCATGGTGCGCCGCGCGCTCGAGCGCTCGTCGATGCTCTCCGCGGACGTCACGGCCACGGCCGACCCGCATTTCTCGGACGTCGACTCCACGGGCAACTCCGCGCACTTCCACATGGGGCCCGTCGCGTCCAAGTACACGGGCGGGACCTCCAAGGGCGGCGCGAGCGACTGCGGCCCCGAGTTCGTCGCTGAGATTCGCCGCGTCATGGAGGAAGGCGGCGTCAAGTGGCAGATGGCGGAGCTCGGCCGCATGGAGAAGGGCGGCGGCGGGACGATTTCGCAGTACATGGCGCGCTTCGGGATGAAGGTGCTCGACATGGGCACGCCGCTTCTCAACATGCACGCGCCGTGGGAGCTTGCCTCCAAGTTCGACTGCTGGCAGACCTACCGCGCGTACAGCGCATATCTTAGAATCAAGTAACAAAACAAAAACAAACAAAAGGGGATACATGACAAACATCAACCGCAGAGGTTTTCTTTTCGGATCCGCCGCCGCGGCCGCTTTCGTCGGCTGCTCGACGGCAAAGGCAGGGGTGCGCGCCCTCAAGCCGGGCGAGAAGCGCAACGTCGCCATGATCGGCACGGGCATCCAGGGCCGATTCCTCAGGGACGAGTTCCTTCGCCAGAAGAACGTCCGCATCGTCGCGATCTGCGACGTCGACAAGGCGCGCCGCGAGGACAGCGCGGCGGCGGTCGACGCATACTACAAGGACGGCTCTAAGTGCGCGACATACGCCGACTTCCGCGACGTGCTGGCGATTCCCGAGATCGACGCGGTGTGCATCGCGACGCCCGACCACTGGCATGCTTACATCTCGGTCGAGGCCATGAAGCACGGCAAGGACGTCTACTGCGAGAAGCCGATGACGTTCTCGATCGACGAGGCAAAGAAGGTCATTGCCGCGCAGAAGAAGTACGGGCGCGTCTTCCAGACCGGCTCGATGCAGCGCTCGTGGCGCGTCTTCCGCACCGCTGCGGCGCTCGTCAGGGGCGGAGTCATCGGCAACGTCAGGTTCGTCGACGCCAACTACGGGCGCGGAGGCGAGAAGCTCGGCGGGCCTTCCCATCCGATCCGCTTCTTCGACGTCCCCGCTGACGCGGCGAAGGAGTCCGAGGGATACGAGCTCCTCGGCGAGAAGGGCTGGGACATGTGGCTCGGGCCGGCCAAGTGGCGTCCGTACTCCAACCAGCTCGCGCCCGTCGGCGTCAACAAGTTCTTCCCGATGTTCTGGCGCTTCGACGACGACATCGGCTCTGGCTACAACGGCGACTGGGGTGCGCACCACCTCGACATCGCGCAGTGGGGCATCGACATGGACGACTCCGGTCCGTACAAGATCATCTGCTCCGAAGAGCCGCACTCGACGGACCTCTTCCACGGCGGACGCCGCCAGTTCGGCATGAAGATGCTCTTCAAGTCCAAGCAGGACGGGAAGGACATCGAGCTCTACCACGGTCCGTTCGGAGTTTGGGGCACGGTGTTCTACGGCACGAACGGAATCGTCGCCGTCAACCGCGGCAAGATCGCTGTGTGGACTGGCTTCGACGCGACGGCTGTCAAGCCGAACGAGGAGATCCGCAAGGGGCTCCAGGACGTCACGTACATGAAGGACAGCATCGTCGCGGAGTCCGTCGGCAAGGACTACGGAACCGACATGGCGGTGAAGGCAGACGATCGCCTCGACAAGGCGCTCGACCTCCTCGAGAACAAGTTCGCCGCCGAGATCAAGAAGGCCGGGCTCTACGAGAGCCCGAACCAGATCCAGAACTTCTGCGAGTGCGTCGACTCCCGCAAGATGACGATTTCGCCCGCCGAGGTCGGCGGCAGGAGCTGCACGCTGTGCCTCCTCTGCAACATGTCTTACGTGTACGACACGGGCTTTGACTGGGATCCGGTAAAGATGGAGATTGCCGGGGCGAATCCGAAGGGCATCTCCATCAAGCGCGACCACTACCGCAACGGATGGGAGATCGAGGTCTGATGAAGCCGGTAAAGGCAATAATTCTTGGGTACGGAATCCGCGGGCGCGCGTACGCATCGTACGCCGCCACGCATCCTGACGAGTTTGAAATAGCGGGTCTAGCAGATCCCGTCGCGGAGTTCCCGGCGGACGCGAAGTATCCGACGTGGAAGAGCTGGGAGGCCGCGCTTGACGCCGGCGTCGCGGCGGATGCGGTCGTGATCTCGCTTCCCGACCGTCTCCACCACGCGTCGTGCCTCAAGGCGCTCGAGAAGGGCTACCACGTCCTTCTCGAGAAGCCGATCGGCTGCACGTGGGCGGAGTGCAAGGAGATTGCCGAGGCGCAGAAGCGCATGCGCAGGCTCGTGCTCACGGGCTACGTCCTGCGATACGCGCCGTTCTACAAGAAGCTCCGCGAAGTCATCGCGTCCGGCGCAATCGGCGAACTCACGAGCGTGCACCACCTCGCCGCGATTTCGTACGGCAAGGCCGCGCACGCATACTGCCGCGGAAACTGGTCCGTCGAGGCGAAGGGCACGGGCATGCTGGTCAACAAGTGCACGCACGACTTCGACCTCATCGAGTGGTGGACGAAGGGCAAGCGCTGCACGAAGATATCGAGCTTCGGCTCGCTGATGCACTGGCGTCCCGAGAACAAGCCGAAAGGCGCGGCGGACCGCTGCAAGGACTGTCCGGAGTCGGTGCGCGAGAAGTGCCCCTTCGACGCCTACAAGGTCTACTACGACCGCACGGACCTGCGCTACCACTTCGCCGACGAGTCGGACGAGGCGATACTCAAGATGATCGAGACGTCGCCCTACGGACGCTGCGTGTACGCGTGCGGAAACGACTCCGTCGACCACCAGACGGTGCTCATGGAGTACGAGGGCGGGCTCACGATCATCCTCGAGATGGAGAGCTACTCCCAGGAGCGCAACCGCATCACGCACTTCTACGGCACGCGCGGCGAGATCATCGCCGAC
>JAEEOY010000225.1 GCA_016284515.1 Kiritimatiellia bacterium
ATCCAGGAGGGTTTCGAGCAGTTCGCGCTCCGTGCCGGGGCCCTTCGTCTCGGGAATGTTGCCGTCCATGACAACCTTACCCTCGAAGTCGACCACGTAGACGTTGCGGAGCTGCTTCTTGATCTCCGGCGTGTCCCAGCTGAACGTCTCGAGGTTGTCCTGCTCGAGGTAGGCGTTGTACTCCTCGAGGATATTCTCGGTGTCGGGAATGTCCACGAGCTTCGCCTCGACAGGGGAGATGTCCTTTTTGATCTCCGCCGTCGCGTCCTTGTTCGGCTCGGCCTTCTCGACCGTGCTGGCGATCTTTATAAGGTATTCCTCCTGAATCCTTTGGCGGTCTCTAAGAAGCTCGCGCTTCTTATTGAGCTCGATTTCGAACCACAGCGAAGTGGCCGAAAGGATCAAGAACAGGTAAACAAGTACATGCAGTGCTTTGTTCATATGAGTGTATTCCTCTACGTTTCGGGTAAAATGATACACCATTTTCGTTCTAAACGCAACGGTTTTTTGGTAGAATATTCACTATGATTTTTGAGGTAAAAAAGGAGGATACAGCGACCAAAGCACGGCTGGGACGGCTTTTCACCGCCCACGGAACCGTGGAAACCCCCGTTTTTATGGACGTTGGGACGCTTGGCACGGTCAAGGCGCTGGAGCCGCGCGACCTCGCCGCGCTCGAAACGCAGGTGGTCCTCGGGAACACCTACCACCTCATGCTGCGCCCCGGCGCGGACGTGCTCGCGGCCGCCGGCGGCCTTCACCGCTTCATGGGATGGGACGGACCGATCCTCACCGATTCGGGCGGATTCCAGGTCTTCTCGCTCGCGAAAATGCGCCGCATCACCGAAGACGGATGCCGCTTCAACTCGCACATCGACGGGCACGAGTTCTTCCTCGGCCCTAAGGAGTCGATGGCGATGCAGCGCGTGATCGGGTCCGACATCGCCATGGTCTTCGACGAGTGCCTGCCGTACCCCTGCGAACGCGCGCGCGCCGAAAAGTCCGTCGAGCAGACCCTCCGCTGGGCGCAGGTCTCGAAGGACCAGCCGCATGCCGAGGGGCAGCTCGTCTTCGGCATCGTGCAGGGAGGAGTCTACGACGACCTCCGGCGCCACTGCGCGGAGGAGCTCGTGAAGATCGGCTTCGACGGATACGCCATCGGCGGCGTCTCGGTGGGCGAGCCGGAGGAATGCATGTACCAGGCAGTCGACGCGTCCGTGCCTTACCTCCCCAAGGACCGTCCGCGCTACGTGATGGGGCTCGGCGTTATGCACCAGATGGCGGAATGCGTCGCGCGCGGGGTCGACATGTTCGACTGCGTCATCCCGACGCGCATCGCGCGCCACGGCACGGCGATCACGCGCCACGGCAACGTCGCGATCAAGGCCGCGAAGTGGGCGTTCGACCAGGGGCCCGTCGAGGAGGGGTGCGAATGCTACTGCTGCCGCAACTTCACGCGCAGCTACGTGCGCCACCTGCTCGCCTGCGGCGAGATACTGGGCCTCAGGCTCCTGACAATCCACAACGTCTGGGCACTCAACCGCTTCATGAAGGAGATGCGCGCCGCCATAGAGGACGGCTCGTTCTCCGACTGGAAGGAACAAGTAAGGAAAGACACAACGAAAAATGAATAACTGCACCATGCTCTGCGACGCCGCTCCCGCGGCCGCGCCAACCGCCCCCGCCGGGGCCCCTCAGCAGTCCGGCTTCGGAATGATGGTTCCGATGCTGCTCATCCTCGCGATCTTCTACTTCATGATGATCCGCCCCCAGCAGCGCAAGGAGAAGGAGCGCCGCAAAATGATCGAAGAGCTCCGCGCCGGCGCGAAGATCATCTTCGCAGGCGGAATCATCGGCGAGATCGTCGAGGCGAAGGAGAAGACGTTCACGGTACAGACGTCCGCTGGAACCGAGATGGAGATCCTCCGCAGCTGCGTTCAGGGCGTGGTCACGCCCGAAGAGCCCGCCGCAAAGTGACGCCGTAGATGATCGCGAGGGGAAAATTCGGCATCGAGTACTTCCCGCGTCCGGACGACGAAGAGTCCAAGGGCGCGGGATGGCTTGTCGCCGCCATCATCCTGGCGGCGGTCGCACTGCTCGTCGTTGCGGGCGTGCGCCGATTCCTCTCCTCCCGCGACGACCAGCCGCCGGAGCCGCCGCCGGCAACGACCGAGACCGCTAGAGCCACAAACTCCGCCCCCGCCGCTGTCGACAGACCCGAACCGCCGAAGCCAATAGTGGAAGCGCCGCCGCTTCCGCCCGACGCGGACCGGAACCGTCCGCAGGCCGCGCGCAATCTCCTCCTCAGGCTCGAGAAGGCCGTCGAGGCGAACGACGTCGAGCTGGCCGTCTCGACGATCGAGCAGCTCAGGGCCCTCCCGGGCGAGGCCGTCGCCGATCTCGACGACAAACTCGCGCGCCAGCTAGGCGAGCTGAACGTGAATCGGCTCTTCACCGGACGCAGCCGCCAGTGGGTGCGCCAGGCGGAGGTGCGTCCAGGTGACTCGGCGACGCGCATCGCCAACGAGAGCGGATCCACCCTCGCCTCGCTTCTGAGGCTCAACGAGCTTCCGTCTGCGGACAAGCTCCGCATCGGACAGAAGCTCTATGTGATGGACCATCCGAAGTTCACCCTCGTCGTCCACCGCGCCGCGAAGTACGCGGACCTCTCGCTCAAGGGCAAGTTCTTCAAGCGCTACGACATCCTCTCGCCCGTCGGCGCGGCCGAGGGCAACTACGAGACGCCGGCGAAGCTGCGCTCGTTCCTCGCCGAGAAGAAGATATCCTTCTCCCCCGAGGACCGCATCGAGCTCGAGACCCTGCTTCCCGCCAAGACGCCTGTCCTGGTTTCGGAAAGATAGTCGCGGGGCTTGATTACGTTTTTCTGCATGGCAAGCGCGACGGCCTCCGACCGGTTTGCGACGCCAAGGCACCTGAACACCGCGGAAAGATGCTTCTTGATCGTCACCTCCGTAAGGCCGAACTGCCTTGCGATGTCGAGGTTCGACTGCCCGTCGGCAATGGAGTCAAGGATGTCCAGCTGCCGCGCCGTAAGATTGAAAAACGCGTTGTCCTCCTCAATCTGCGAGAGCAGCCGGGCGGGTATCGCCTTCTGTCCTGCGGCGACGGACCGAATGGTCCATATCAGCCCCCTGTCGACATCCTCCTTGAACACGACACCCGCCGCGCCGTCCATGATCGCCTTTCCAAGCTCTAGAGTTGTGTCGCGCGTCGTGAGGACAAGCACCTTGATCTCGGGGTGAGACTCGTGGATCAGCCGCGTGGCCTCGCTACCGAGCATCTCGGGCATCATCAGGTCCATGATGACAACGTCCGGCTTCAGAGAGTCGGCAAGTTCGACGGCCTGACGTCCGTTCATTGCCTCGCCAACCATCTCCATGTCCTTTGCCGTCCGCACCAGCGCCGAAACCCCCATGCGGATAAGCAAGTGGTCGTCGGCGTGCAGAATCCGAATCCTGCCGCGCGGCCGCACTCTGGATCGTCTCTTGTCACACGAACGCTGAAAGACTTTGCCTGCAAACATATAGCACCTCCGAGTCTTGACTTACTCGGCCGCCGGACCGATTCCGACGACGAAAAGCTTGGAATAAGACTGGTCCAGCACCGCACTAAGCGTGCCGAGCGTATCGGATGCGCCGTTGCTCAGCGTCGCGTTGATGGTGAAGGTCGCGGTGTCGGCAAGGTCGGTCTTGCAGAGAAGCCCGAAGACCTGTCCATTGCCATCGACCTTGCCAGCTGCAAAACCGACCGTCAGCGCCGAGCCGTCGAGCGCGATCGACGTGAACACGACGTACTTCACGCCATCGCCGTCGTCGAGCGCCTTGATGCCGCCGCTCGCGCCGGGAATGTCCCACTCAGCTGGGCTGGGAGGAGGCACCGCATTTGGGTCATACTCGTAACATCCGATCGACGGCGCCGCGGCGAAAGCCACGCCTTCGAGGTCGACGCCAATGCCCGAATAGGCAACGCCCGCATTCTTCGCCGCAGATTCGCCGCTCAGCCGGTAGTCGCCGTTTGCCGCGGTGACGAACTTCGGGTCTCCGGAGAGGGAGTCTGCGAAGAGCGCCGCCTCATCCGCGAGTCCGAAGAAGCAGTTGCTTGAATTTGTCTTGTCGACGACATAGTTGTCCGCGTAGTTCACCTCGGCGCCGCTCTTCATGTTCCCGACCACGATTGTGTTGATCATCACGCCCACCGCAGTGGAGTTTCCCGCTGCCCTGTTCTCGATGCGGATGCCGGCCGAATGCGTGTTGGCCGTGTTGCCGACGACCGTGCAGTTGCGCACGACGCAGTCGCCGCCGAGATTCTTGATGCCTATTCCGCCGCCCGCTCCACTTGTAAGGGAGTTTCTGGCGATCAGGCACGTGTCGACCGTCACGGGTCCTGCGGTGTCGAGCGCGCCGATTCCGCCGCCGTAGAAGCTTGCGCCGCCAGTCTGGATGTTGTCCGCGATTATGGAGTGGTCGATCGTGCCCTGTCCGCCGGAGAAGGAAACGCCGCAGCCGTACACGTTGTGCTGCGCGCCCACGTTGTTCGTGATGCAGCACCAGGAGACAGTGCCGTTCCTAATCCACGCGCCCGCTCCGCCGTCGCCCGTGTTCTTGATGGTGCCGCCCGTAAGAGCGACCCCCTCGATCCTGGCCTCGTCGTCAATCATCACGCAACGCGCGTTCGCCCCGTAGTTCGGCGTCGTCACCTGCTTGACCACCGTGTTCTCCCAGCCCTGGCCGACGAGCGTAACGCCGCCAGTAACATTGAGCTGCGCGTCAATCTCGAAGACGCCCGAACCGAGCGTCACCGTGCCATGGGTCGGAGCCGCCGCGTCGATCGCGTCCTGAATCGTCAGACGGTTCGCCGACGCGCTCGCGCCCGGCTGAATTGCGTCCGCCGGTTCCGGACCAGGGCCCGGGTTCAGCTGGGGAATCACGACGTCCTTGGTCTGCGTCGAAAAAAGCGCGCTCGAAAAAGTCGCCGTGTAGCGGCCAGTGCCAGCCGCTTCGGTCGTCGCGGCCTGGACGACCTGGTAGGATGCCGTGACGGTCTCATTCGTCACGTGCGAGGAATTTTCAGTGCAGACCGCCGTTGCAGTGCAAGTCGAATTGTCGGACGCCCAGCTATAGCTCGGCGCACCCCAATCATGGGTATGAGGGGCCGGCGGTTCGCCGACCCCGTATTCGTAGCATCCGATCGACGGCGGCGCGGCAAACGCCTTGCCGTCGAGATCATTGCCTATTCCGTCGTATGTCGCGCCTGCGCCATTCGCCGGAGAATCTTCCTGGAGGCGGTAGTTGCCGTTCGATGGATCGACGAACTTCGGATCGCCGGACTTGAATCCCGTGAGATCGTAGTTAACGCCGCCGATGTTGGTCTTCGTCTCGGACGCAAGGCCGACGAAGCAGTTCTTCGAGTTCACGGGGTCGAAGAACGAAGTGTTGGTCCTCAGGTTGCCTTCCGCATCTCCCACCTTGTTGCCTGCGACAATGCTGTTGACGAGCACGAGCTTTCCGGCTCCGGACGCCGATGCGATGTCGATGCCGCCTGCATTTGCAACCGCCTTGTTGCCCGTGATCGTGCAGTTGCGGACGGTGCAGTTGCCGGCGAGGTCCTTCACGTACACGCCGCCGCCCGAGGCGCCGTTGTTCGCGGTGACATTGCCGACGACAAGGCACGTGTCAATCGTCACGGCGCCCGTAGTGGCGTTGACCGCCAAGCCCGCGCCGGACCCGCCCTGGAATCCGCTCGCCGACACGTTGTTCGCGATAATGGAGTGGTCGATCGCACCCTGTCCGCCGGAGAACGAGACGCCGTAGCCGGACGCATAGTGGTGTCCGCCGACGTTGTTGGTGATGCAGCACCAGGAGACGGTGCCGTTCTTGACCCACACGCCGGCGCCGCAGTCGTTCGCGTTCTTGATGTATCCGCCCGTCAGGGCGAAGCCCTCGATCTTCGCTCCGCCGTCGACGACAGCGCAGCGCGCCGTCTCGTTCCAGTTCGGCGTGGACACCTGCTTGATGACGGTGTTCGTCCAGCCCTGGCCGACGAGCGTCACGCCGTTCGTGACGTTGAGCTGCGCGTTGACGTAGAAGGTGCCCGCGGAGAGCTCGACGGTCCCGTGCGTCGGAGCTGCGGCGTCGATGAGGTCCTGGATCATCTTCGTGTCGGTGATGCCGGACTGGTCTCCGCTGGGCTGTCCGTCGACCGCCTCGGGAGCGACCGCGGCGGCGGCGAAATCGTCCACGTATTCCCAGATGATGTCGTTGATGTTGTAGCTGGTTGTTCCAGGCGAGGCGTTCTGCTGGAAGGTGTGCCTGCGGGTGGCGAGCGTGTGGAGCTCGCTCTCGATGTTCATCGTACGCAGCTTCTCCCAGCACTTGACCGAGTTCATGGCCGCATAGCTGTCGGCGTCGCCGTGCATGAAGAGCATGTTGCAGGTGCTCGCGTCGAACGCAAAGTCATTTACAAGGACGTCCGTGTCGAGATTTCCGCCGTTCGTGTTCTCCCCGTCGGCGCCGTCGGTGAGGGCGTAGGCAGGATAGATCGCGATCGCCCACTTGACGTTGCAGGGCAGGTCGTCGACTTCGTCGATCCGCGCGTACGCGGCCGTCTGCGAGGTCGTCGCGCCCATGAGAGTGAGGTGTCCGCCGGCCGAGCATCCCATGATGCCGATGCTGTTCGGATCGAGTCCGCGCCGCGGCGCTTCGTCGCGGACTAGGCGAATCGTGCGCTGGAGGTCCTGCCACGCCGACATGTGCTTCGCGAGGCCTTCCGGGCGCGGGCAGCGGTACTTGATCGTCACCACCGCCATGCCCTTCGCGTTGAGATAGCGCCTCAGGGGCGTGACCTCGAAGTCCTGGGGATTGTTGAAGCCGTAGGCGCCGCCGGCGTAGAGGATCTGGACCGCCCTCGTGTTAAGCTCCTTCGGCATGTGCCATTCGAGGTAGGGTTCGTTCTGGGCCGACTGGTAGTTCGGGGTCTTGCCCTCGGGCCAGAGGGACACCTTGGTGTACGTCGCGCGGTCGTTGTCGTTGGGGAACCTGGAATTCAGCTGCACCTCAGCGCCGAGCGTGCCGAGAAAACCGGACTGGCACATGAACTCAACTGCGCGGTCGAACTCGGAAGCGGTCACAAGGTCGTGTCCACGTCCGGGGATGAGGTGGATTTCGGAGGGAACCTTAGCCCCGTTCGAAACCGTCATCGTACGGAGCTTCCGGTAGATGCGTGTCGTCGCAATGGGAGACGTCACGGCGTCGTCCTGTCCGTGAAAGAGGCACATGGTGCAGGTCTTGTTGTCGAAAGCGAAGACCGTGTCGAGCGCCGTACCGGACGCGAGCACGCGCGTCGGGGACATCGGGATCGCGAAGTTGACGTTGCAGGCGATGTCGTCCACCGAATCGACCTTCGTGTACGCGGGCGTCAGCGAGCTGGTCGCAAGGAGGAGCGAGAGGTGCGCGCCGTCCGCAAAGCCCATGACGCCGATCTTGTCCGCGCTGTATCCGCGCTCCGTCGCGGCCTGGCGCACGAGACGCACGGCGCGCTGTGCGTCTTCCAGAGCCACCTTGTAGGCGGCAAGTCCGCTCGCGCTCGGCCTTGAGTGGAGCCACACGCATGTAACGCCGTTGGCAAGGAGCTTCTCCTCGAGCGAACTTAGCGCCGCCACGCTGTCCGTGCTGGCGTAGTCGCCGCTCGCGACGATGATCACGCAGGAGCCGACTTTCGAGGCCGGCGCGTCCGACCACTCGAGGAACGGCGCCGCGACGCCGGACTGCGCGTCGGGCATTCCTGCCTCCGGCCAGAGCGCCTGAACGGAACCTGCGATGCCGGAGAGCGGCAGCAGAGCGGCCAGAACCGCACCGAACATTGCGTGGAAAACTGAACTGAATTTCATTGTAACCTCCTTGTGGATTTGACGCCGCTATTATATAAAATCACGGTCTCGCCTGAAAACTACACACCTGTGTAGTACACGGACCATGGCGCGAGAAGCCCATTATTCCGACGCCGGGCCGATGCCGACGACAAAGAGCCGCGGCATGTTCGTGAGGCCTTGGAGAGAGCCGACTGTCGCCGTGCCGCCGTCTTCGTTCGTCAGCGTCACGTTGATCGTGAAGGTCGACGTATCGGCCAAGTCGGTTTTGCAAATGAGACCGAAGAGCTCTCCGTTGCCATCGACCTTGGCCGCCTTGATGCCGACCGTCAGCGTTCTTCCGTCGAAATCCACGGACGTAAACTCAATGCACTTGCCGCCCTTTCCATCGTCGAGCCCGTTGATGCCGCCGCCGTTGGACCCAGAAACGTCCCACGAGCCTGGCTCGGGAGGCGGCTCACTGGAAGCAAATTCGTAGCAGCCAATCGAAGGCATCACGGCAAACTGCCAGCCGTCGAGGTCCTTGTCAATTTCCGAGTAAGAAACGCCGGCGCCCTTTGCGGGAGAATCGGACGCGAGGCGATAGTCGCCGTTTGCAGCGTCGACAAACTTAGGATCGCCGGAGAGGGAGACCGAGAAGAAGGCCGCCTCGTCCGCGAGTCCGAAGAAGCAGTTGCTTGAATTTGTCTTGTCGACGACATAGTTGTCCGCGTAGTTCACCTCGGCACCGCTTTTCGTGTTCCTCACGACAATGGTGTTGATTACCACGCCCTTCGCGGAGGAATTGCCCGACGCCATGTTTTCGAGGCGGATGCCGGCCGCGTGCGTGTTGGCCGTATTGCCGACGACCGTGCAGTTGCGGATGACGCAATCACCGCCGAGGTTCTTGATGCCGATGCCGCCGCCCGCTCCGCTCGTAAGGGCGTTGTTGGCGATGAGGCACGTGTCGATGGTCACCGGCCCCACGGTGTCGAACCCTCCGATGCCGCCGCCGTAGTAGCTCGCGCCCGAGGTCGCTCGGTTGTCCGAGACAATGGAGTGGTCGATCGAGCCCTGTCCGCCCGCGAACGAAACGCCGCACCCGGACACAGCGTGGTTGCTGCCGACGTTGTTTGTGATGCAGCACCAGGAAATCGTGCCGTTCTTGACCCAGGCGCCCGCGCCGTTCTCCGACTGCGCCCGGATGGCGCCGCCGGTCAGGACGACGCCTTCGAGCTTCGCGCCGTCATCCAACATCGCGCAGCGCTGGGCGGTCCAGGCCGACGTGTTCACCACTCGCTTGATGATCGTGTACTCCCATCCCTGGCCGACAAGCATGACGCCGCCAGTGACGTTGAGCTGCGCGTCGATTTCAAATAAACCAGAACCCAGAGTGACAGTACCCTGGGTCGGAGCCGCAGCGTCGATAGCATCCTGGATCGTCTGCCGTGTCGCAGCCGCGCTTGCCTCTGGCTGAATCGCATCCGCAGGATCCGGTCCAGGTCCAGGGCCTGGGCCAGGGCCAGGTTCGGGATCCAACTTGGGAATCGTCACATCCTTTGTCTGCTCGGCAAATAGCTCGCTCGTGAAAGTCGCCGTATAGCGGCCCGTGCCTGCCGCTTCGGTGGTAGGCGCAGTGACAACGGCATACGCCGCCGCAACAGTCTCGTTCGTCACATGAGAGGAATTCCCCGTGCAGACAGCCCTTCCAGTGCATGTGGCGTTGTCTGCGGACCATGTGTAGGTCGGCGCGCCCCATGAGTGGACGTGGGGAGCGGGCGGCTCGGCGCCGGCATATTCGTAGCAGCCGATCGAAGGCGCCGCGGCGAACGGGACATTGTCTAGGTCGACGCCGATTCCGGCATAGGTCGCGCCCGCGCCGATCGCGGTCGAGCCGCCGGCAAGATGATAGTCGCCGTTCACCGCATCGACGAATGCAGGATCGCCGTGTATGACCCCGGCTATAGAAGTTCCCTCCGTCGCAAGCCCGAAAAGGCAGTTCTTGGAATCGGACGTTATCGCGTGGCCGAGGGCGAGGTTGGCCTCGCCGCCCGCGGAATTGCCGGCGACGACAGTATTGACGAGGGTAATCGGCCCCCAGCCGCCCTCCGTGAGAATGCCACCCGACCGGGAAGTGGCCACGTTGCCGGAAATGGTGCAGTTGCGGACGACGAGCGCCACATGCTCGTTCTTTATGCCGATTCCCGCGCCGAGGCCGCCGGACGCCGTGAGCTTGTTGCAGACAATGAGGCACGTGTCGACCACCACAGGCCCTGCGGTGTTGAGCGCGCCGATTCCGCCGCCGTAGTCGTTCACGCCCGAGGTCGCGCCGTTGTTCGCGATGATGCAGTGGTCGACTGTGCCCTGCCCTTCCGAGAAGCCTACGCCGCAACCGTAGACGTAGTGGTTGCTTCCGATGTTATTCGTGATGCAGCACCAGGAGATCGTCCCGTCCTTGACCCACGCGCCGCCGCCGCATTCGTACATCGTGGACACCCTGCCGCCCGTCAGAGTCAGGCGCTCGATCTTCGCGCCGCCGTCGATCACAGCGCAGCGCGCGTTCGCCGTCTGCTTGACGATCGTCTTGTCGTAACCCTGCCCGGCGAGCGTCGCACCGTTCTCCAAAACGAGCTGTGCGTTGAGGTGGAATGTTCCTTCGCCGAGCGTAACCGTGCCCTGAACCCTTGCCGCGGCGTTGAGGTGGTCCTGTATCTTCTTCGTGTCGGTCGCGCCCGTGGCGTCGCCGCTGGGATTGATCGTCGCCGAGATGTCGACGCCTGGCGGAATTTCGAAATCCTTCATGGGAATCACAACGTCCTTCGTCGCCATCAGCTCAGCCGGCATGTTCTTGAACACGGCCGTGTAATAGCCTGCGCCAGGCGTCGTCTCGGTCGCGGCCTTTGTCGCCTGCAAAACCGCCGTCACCGTCTCGTTTGTCGTGAGCGCGGGATTTCCCGCGCTGACCGCCGTCGCCGTGCAGTTGTATCCGGACGCCGTCTCGGTCCAGGCGAAAGTCGGCGCGCCCCAGGCGCCGCCGGTCTGCGAAGTGACGCGTTGGATGAAGTCCCACACGCGCTCGTTATAGTGGTAGCTGCCAGTCCCCGGACGGGCGTTCTGGAAGAAATCGTGGTGGGCGGTTGCGAGAGTGTGGACTTCGCTCTTGATGCCGATGCTGCGGAGCTTCTCCCAGCAGACGACGGAGTTCATGGTGGCGAAGATGTCGTCGTCGCCGTGGATGAACAGCATGGGGCAGGTATCGGAGTCGAACGCGAAATCGGGAACGAGCGACACCCAGTCGGGATCTCCGCGGTTCGTATTGTAGTCGTCGATTCCGTCAGTGAGCGCGTAGGCCGGGAAGAGCGCAATCGCGAACTGGACGTTGCACGGAAGCTGGTCGACCGCGTCTATCGGCTCGTACGCCGCGGTCTGCGATGTCGTCGCACCCATGAGCGTGAGGTGTCCGCCCGCGGAGTGCCCCATAAGTCCGATCTTCTGCGGATCAAGCCCCTTGTTCGGCGCCTCAGCGCGGACGAGGCGGATGGCGCGCTGGAGGTCCTGCCACGCAGACAGGTGCTTCGGCAGACCAGTCGGGCGCGGACTGCGGTAGTGAAAACTCACGACGGTCAGTCCCTGCTCGACGAAGTAGCGCTGGACGGGAACAACCTCGAAGTCGCCCGTCTTGTTGAAGTTGTATCCTCCGCCGGCATAGAGAATCAGAATCGCGTCCGTCGTGCGGTTCTTGGGAAGGTGCCATTCAATCCATGGATTCGCGTCGTCGCCCGACCACTGATGCTGAGCAGACTGGTAGTCGGGCGTCTTGCCCTCGGGCCAGATGTTCTTGACCTTGATCGCCTCTGACTGCGCGTTGTCGTTGGGGAAGCGCGAAAACACGCCCACCAAGCCGGGGAGATCCCCGAGAAAGCCCTTCTGCCTCATGAACTCGATACCGCGCTCGAACGCATCTGCAGAAAGCGGTTCGTGCCCGCGGTCGGGGTCGAGATGGATCTCGGCATCGGCCAGTCGCACGCCGTTCGACGTCTTCACCATGCGGACCTTGCGGTAGACCCGCGTTGAGGCAAGCGGGCTCGCGACCGTGTCAACTTCTCCGTGGAAGAGGCAGGTTGCGGCGGTCTTCGCGTCGAACTTGAAGACCGGATCGACCGTCAGGGCGTCAGCGAGGACACCCGTAGGGGAAATCGGCATCGCGAAGTTGACGTTGCAGGCGATGTCGTCCACCGAATCGACCTTCGCGTACGCTGCGGTCTGCGAGCTCGCGGAGAGGAGCAGCGAGAGGTGCGCGCCCGCGGAGTAGCCCATGACGCCGATCTTGTCGGCGCTGTATCCGCGCTCTACCGCGGCCTGGCGTACGAGGCGCACGGCGCGCTGGGCGTCCTCCCAGGCGACCTGGTACGCGGGAAGACCGCTCGCGCTCGGACGATGGCGAAGCCACACGCACGTGACGCCGTTCGCAAGCAGTTTCTCCTCAAGCGGACGGAGCTCCGAGCCGTCGCCAACGGCCGCATAGTCGCTCCCGGCGACGATTATCACGCAGGAGCCGACACTCGCCGCCGGCTCGGCGGACCATTCGAGATAAGGCGCCGAGACGCCGGCCTGCGCATCGGGCATTTCCCCCTCCGGCCAAAGCGCCTGTGAGGAACCTGCGATGCCAGCGAACGGAAGCAGAGCGGACAGAACCGCGCCGAGTATAGTGTGAATTACAGCGCCGAGCTTCATTCGAACCTCCTTGTGGTTTTGCAAGGCATTATATAAAACGAAGCCGACACCTGAAAACTACACAACCGTGTAGTGGTACATTGGCGATGTTTTGCTATAATATGAGCATGAAAATAATTCAGGGGACTCGGCTCTGCGCCATGATGCTTCTCTTCTGCGGACAGGCATTCGCGGAAGGGGACGGATGTCTGCACACCGCGCGAGAAGTCAACGAGTTCCTCGAGCGCGGCCACGGACGCACCAACTTCGTGCTTTCGGCACAGCTGCTCAACGATCCGACGGAAGTGGCAATCTTCGTGCAGGACGAGACGGGGCGGACCATCATCGCGAACCAGAAAGAGGTGCGTGGTTTCCGCAAGGGCGACATGCTCACCATCCGCGGATTTGCATCGGTAAACGCCAACGGCGAGACCTGGACCCAGCCGGTGGAGGCGACGGCATCGGGGAACGCGCCGGTTCCGGAGCCGTGCGACATCGGGCTCGCGGAACTCAACGGGCCCGAAAACGCATATCTCCAGGTGCGCGTCTCCGGAAAGGTCTTCAGCATCTCTGCCGACGAATTCGACAGCTCCTGCGTCGTCGTCATGCTCTGCGACGACAAGGCGGTTGCACCAGTCATCCTCTCCCGCCAGGTCTACGACAGGTCCGGCATCCTGCCTGACGCGACGATACGCCTGACGGGGCGATACTGGCGTTCGCTCAGCGGCATAAGGAAATACACCGGCCCAGGCATTGTTCACGACGACCAGACGCCCATCGAAACGCTCGAACCGCCGCCCGACGACCCCTTCACCGCCCCTAGGCTCGAACGACGCTTCTACCATTCCCCGGAGGAAATCTCGCGGATGGGGCCGCGGACCATCTCCGGACGCGTGCTCGCCGTGTGGAACGGCGGCAACCTTATGGTGCGCTCGGCCGGCGACAGAATCGTCAACATCACGATGATGGACGGCATTCCCGCGCCCGGCCTGGGCGAGGCCGGCGTGTTCGTCGGCTACCCCTACACGGACCTCATCCGCATCAACCTCATGCGCGCGCGCTTCAGGCGCGAGGCTGTTCCGGAGGATCCCGAGGACACGCTAGAGCCCATCTCGGCCGCCAAGCTCTTCGCCGACAACTTCCTGACGACCAACGGACTATGGCAGATAACCTACCACGGAAGGCTCGTTCGCCTGCGCGGAACCATCCAGAGCCTGCCCATGGAGCAGAGTCCCGAGCAGCGACTCTACCTCGACAGCGGAGCACACCAGGTGCCGGTCGACATCAGCTCGTGCCGCGGGATAGCGGAACAGCTGAGCGTCGGCAGCGAAATCGAGGCGACGGGACGTTGCCTGCTGGAAACCGAGAGCTGGCGGGCTGACAACATCTTCCCGCATGTCCGCGGATTCGTGCTCGTGGCGAGATCCGCCGACGACATCCGCGTGACGAAGCAGCCTCCGTGGTGGACGCCCCGACGGCTCATGATGGTCATAGGCCTCGCTCTCGCGGGACTAGTCGGGGCACTCATCTGGGTCTCCGCTCTCCACCGCCTCGCCGAACGACGCGGACAGGCGCTCTACCGTTCGCGCCAGGCGCAGAACGCGGAGCGCCACACGCGCGAAATCGCGGAGCTTCGCATGCAGGACCGCACGCGCCTCGCCGTTGAGCTGCACGACACGATCTCGCAGAACATCACCGGCGCGACAATGCAGATCGGCACTGCGGCGCAGTTCGTCAAGACGGACGCCGAGCTCGCGATACGCCACATCAACATCGCGACGCGCACGCTCGACTCCTGCCGCGAGGAACTGCGCAACTGCATCTGGGACCTCAGGAGCAACACGCTCGACGAGAAGGACCTCAACGAGGCCATCCGCAGGACCGTCCAGCGCCTCGTTGGCAACGCCAGGCTCCACATCCGGTTCAACATCGCGCGCGACAGGCTCTCGGACAACACCGTCCACGCCCTGATGAACATCGTGCGGGAACTCGCCACCAACGCCGTCCGCCACGGCAAGGCCACCGACATCCGCATCGCCGGCGCGCTGGACGGCGCGGTGCTGTTCTGCTCGGTAACGGACAACGGCTGCGGATTCGACCCCGACGACCATCCCGGGCTCTCCGAAGGCCACTTCGGTCTTCAGGGAATCGAGGAGCGCATCGACGAGCTGGACGGAAAGCTGTCGATCGAAAGCCGCAGGGGCGAGGGCTCGCGCGTCTCATTCAGCATCCGCGCCGAATGAACAACTACTTGCACAGGAGGGTTAACATGGACAAGATCAGAGTGTTGATAGTCGACGACCACGCGATAGTGCGCATGGGAATGGTCGCGCTCGTGAACGCGCAGCCAAACATGGAAGTCGTGGGAGAGGCGAAGAACGGCGAACTCGGCGTAAAGGCCGCGCTGAAGCTCAAGCCCGACGTAATCGTCATGGACATCCTGATGCCGGTGATGAACGGAGTGGACGCGACGCGCGCGATAATGGCGGAGATGCCTCAGGCAAAGGTGCTGATACTTACTACCTCAACCACGGCCAGCGAACTCGCGGCGACCCTCACGGCCGGCGCCATCGGAGTCATCCCGAAGACGACGAGCAACCAGACGCTCATCTCCGCCATACGCTCCGTCGCGTCCGGGAAGCGCGTCGTCACGAGCGAGATAAACGAGATCATCGACAACGACGAACCCATCCAGGACTTGACGGAGCATCAGCTGGACATGCTAACGTCCATCGTCCGCGGACTCACCAACGCCGACATCGCTAAGCAGTTCAACGTGTCGGAGAACACCGTCCGCAAGGCCACTTCGACAATCTTCTCTAAGCTCGGCGTAGCCAACCGCACCGAAGCGACGGCGATGGCCTTCCGCAAGAACCTGGTGAAGCCCTGATCCTCCGGCGAACCGCCGGCGGACTCAACGAACAAATATCACCACGCCGGGACGCCGGGCCGAAGCCGTGAATTCATAGCAGCCGATGTCGACCGCTTCGCCGTTGACGCGCGGATTGCCCGCAAGGTCGAGCGCGACGGGTGACTGCATCGCGGCACCAGCGTCGATGATTGAGGAGCCGACAGTCGGACGGAAGTCCGCCGTGAGTGCGATGCCCGAATTGATCATCGAAAGACCCTCGGGGAGTACCGCATCCGTCGCGCAGTTCACAAACCGCGCGTAGGCGTCCGCCAGCTTAGCCGCTGTCGTGCTACCTATCCACGGATCTTCGAACAATTTCTGGCTTCCTGACGGTCCGACATTCCCGACGATCAGTGTGTTGCGGATGAGCGGATTATAATTCTGACCGTTGCTTCCGGGATTGAAGAAGACGGGATAGAAATACCCATCGTTGTCTTCTACTGAGTTGTCGGCGATGGTGCAATTCTCGATCAGGATGTCATTTTGGCCACCGTTGACCTTGCAGTAGACGGCCGAGCCGAAGTTGTCGGATTTTGTCGTGTTGTAGGCAATTAGCGACTCTCGCAGAATGCCGGCCTGCATATGGACGCCCGCAGCGCCGCCCTGCTGCCAGTAGTTGATGGACGTCCCGCCGCGCGTCGTGAAGTTGTTCGTGATGATGCAGTGAGTAATCAGGCCGTCGAGCGCGAGGCAGGCGATACCGGCGCCGCCAGCCTGTGTCTTCCCGGGGGCGCATATGATCGCATTGCGAATGATGCAGTTCGTCACAATGCCGCCGTTCGAATCAATAAGGATATTGGCGCCTTTGTTGTCACCTCCGCCACCACCTGCTCGTCCATCCTCGGCGACAATGCCAGAAAGAATAGCACCTGCATTGTTGATCGCGAAGACGCGGTGGGCTGTGTCGGTGTTTGTACCGCTCGTCTTGGTCACGGTGCCAGCAGTGTTCCGAACAACCACATCCGCAGGATCACCTGTGTCGCCGACAATCGTTATCGCCTCCGTCGCGGAAATGGCTGCGGAAACCTCATAAGTTCCGGCGAGCACGCGAACAGTATCGCCGTCCACCGCGACATCAACCGCATGGGCTATTGTCGCGAACGCGGTTTCGCGCGAAGTGCCGTCATTGGAGTCGCTGCCCGACGTGGAGACGTAGTAATCGCCGGCAAGGGCGGACGCCCTGAGGACCATGGCAACGAATGCCGCGCCGATGAGTGTGTTTCTCATTGTTCCTCCTTGATAAGGGTTTCTTAGTACAAGTATAGTGTACTACAACAACGAGAAACAGGCTACTACACAACTGTGTAGTTCTCCCCTACCGCGCCTGCCTGTAGAGAAAATCCGTCCAGCGGCCATAGTAGTAGTCCATCAGGCCGGAGAGCTGGCGATGCGCGTAGTCGTCAAGAGTGCTGTGCACGCCAGACGGTTCGACCCATGTCGTGTACATGCGTTTAACGGCGGCGGGACCGTGTTCCGGATCCAGCTCCGCCGCCAGCTTCTCGTAATGGTCCATCCGGAAATACGGCGACGCGGAAAGGACACGGTCCATCTCCAGAATGCCGGAGAGAAATTCAGCGCGCGCCGCTGCATTGGTGCGGATCGACGGGAGGAGCTCCCGCGCCCGGTCCGAAAGCACCTGGCGGCGGACATCGGTGAGGTCGTAGACGAACGTCTCGACGGACATCAACTCCGGCCTTTCCGCAACCACTGCGTCAAAGAGGTCCCTCGCCTTCACGACATCTGCGCGGTCGTAGTAGAAGCCGGACTTCGGACCCCAAGTCGAGGCACTTGCGACCTCCCACGCCGGGAACGCGCAGTAAACGCACTCCAAAGTGCCCTCCTGCTGCTGCGGGACGGAATAGACGCTTTTGCGCAGAAGGCCAAGCGCCTCGACGAGACGCGGATCGTCCGTGCCCCAACGGCGCCGCGCGTATGCCGCGGCGCTTTCGGCGCGCCCTCCCGTGATGCGGCGCGTGAACTCCTCGTAGAACCACGGATTAGTCTCGAGGCCTTCGGAGAGAAGACCCCAGCCATAGCCGTCCGGAACTTTCTCAACGACATCAAGCCCGCCGTAGAGCCCGTGGTTTCCGCCGAAGTTGAGAAGCTCGCACCAGATTACGGGGAGCCTGCCCCATGCGCGCGCATCCTTGTCGCCGTTTGCCATGTCGTAGACAAGCTTCTCCACAAGGGTCAGCTTGGGGTCGAGCGCGGCGACCATCGCGTCCGTCGGGTTCTTGCCCCACGCCTGCACCATCCACACCGCCCCGGGCGAAGCCTTCTGCTGAGCTGCCTGGACGGACCTGAACGCGGCCGTAACGTCAACGCCCTCGCTTTTGCCGCCCTCGTGGAAGAGATCGCCCGCAAACGCCGCGGCGGAGTCGATTCCGTAGACGCGGAACAGATTGCGGTACCAGACCTCGGCCAGGCGCGCAAAAGCCGGGTCGGTCGGATCCATCACGATCGGACGCAGGAGCCCTCCCCAGGTGCCCTGCTCGAAGAACCTGACTCCGACAAGGCCGTATTTCTCGGGACTCAGTCCGATGGCGTTCGGGAGAAGTCCAGTGAATCCCTGAAGGACCGGCTCGATGCCCAGCGCGCGCATCTCCCTGACTATGAAGCGCCCGAGCTCTGCATCGCGGTCCATCACTTCCTGCGAGACCGGGCCTCCCGTCCCCTCCAGGTTGCCCATAGCCCACCACGCCGTTGCGGCAAGATCGGGAATAAACGCGCGGATGTCCGCCTCGTCCATGCCCAGCTCGCGAAGCGTGAGCTGCCACACCTTGGGAAGGCCCGCTATCACCAGCGCCCGGTTGAAACCGTACAGCGCAAGACGATCGATCTCCTCACGCCAAAAGCTCTCGCCGCGGTATGCCATCGTGTAGCAGAGCGTGCAGTAGTTGTAGGCAAGGGCAATCTCGCCGGTGCGTGCCACAGCCGTGCGCGACCTGGGAAGCGGCAGCTTCGCTGGGAAGCGCGACCCGCACCAGCTCCAGTGCCCTTCCGCGACGTCACGCAGATAAGCCCCCAGCGCAAGGGCCTGGTCTCCATCGGACGGTCCGGCTATCACAATACGTCCCTCTTCCGCGAAGTAGGCGGCAGCGGGCGCGGACTCGAACCTGAACGCGGACGAATTCTCTCCGAGCAGCCGCTCCGCAAGGGACTCGACAGGCGTCGCGGACGCAGCAGCCGAAACGCCAAGCACCGCAGCAGCAACATGGGCTATTATCATCAGTTTCATGACCCCATTATAGCAAATGGCTTTGCCAGCGGGAACTACACAGTCGTGTAGCATCCCGACGCTTTTCGACAAGCGATGCGAGCGCCACCAAACAGCGAGCAGCGGCAAACGGCATAATGAAACTCCGACGGTTCGCAAAACGCCTCCGCTACCGCTGCGGCCTATGCTTCGCACACCTCAACCGCACATGTCCGACGCGGCAGGCATGAGGACGCGGAGGGAGCGAAGCGAGCGCAGTGTCCGAACGGCAACACCCCCGGCCTTGCAAGAATGTCAGATGCGTCTGGGATCCCACGCGAGACGTGACGCTCCCAAGGAGG
>JAEEOY010000226.1 GCA_016284515.1 Kiritimatiellia bacterium
CTGCGGCACGGCGTCCACCTTGAAAGTGTCGCGTCCGAACTCCTCGATTCGGAATCCCATCGCCCTGATGTCCGGAAGCGCCGCCGCTATTCTCGCGGCCTCAACGGGCGATAGCCTCACTGCGTCCGGTATGAGCAGCTGCTGCGAGAGCGCGGCGCATCCGCCGCGCGACGCGTCGACAAGGCGCTCGAACGCGATTCTCTCCCGCGCCGCGTGCGGATTCACCGTGACGAGTCCAGAATCCGTCTCGATGATGACATAGCCGCTCTCCGTCGCCGCGAGAAAGCGGAACCACTTCCATGGACGCGCTACGTCTTCGTCTGCCGCTATCGGAAGCTCCACGACAACTGGGGCTGGCACGGGTTTTACTGGCTGATTTTCAGGGGACTTTATTGCCGGCTGATGAATGTTGAATGTCGGCTGTCGTGTGTCGCTTGCCGCCTGCCGGTTGTCGATTCCCGCTGTTGGCTGTCGGATGTCGAGTGTCGCCGCAGGCTCTGCAACTGGCTGCGTAATCTCGTCCGCCTGCGGTCTTGCGTCGAAGGGCTGGGGCTCGACCGGCCTTGAAAAGTTGAGCGCGCGCTCGATTGCGTGTTCGATCGCGTACTTTACGGCGACGTTGTCGCGGAAGCGCACCTCGCGCTTTGTCGGATGGACGTTTACGTCAACCTGCGACGGCGGGAGGTCGATGAAGAGAAAGAGCGCTGGCTTTGCATCGCCCTGGTGACGCGGGTATGCCTCGCGTATGGCGTACGCGATTGACGGGGCGGACGCGGGGCGTCCGTTGACGAAGACGTACTGCTCGCGCCTTGTGGGCGCGGAGAGGTTCGGGCGCTCGATGTATCCCGTGACGCGGACTGGCAAGGTGCGCGAGTCCGGTGTCTCTAGGGGGATGAGCTTTTCGGCGAAGTCTGGTCCGAAGATGTCAAGCAGCCTGTCGGCGAGAGTCGCCGCCGGCGCGAGGCGGTAGACTTCGCGTCCGTCGACGACGAGGGAGAATCCGACCGAGGGATGCGCGAGGGCGTGCACGGTGAAGACGTTCTTGACGTGGCCTTCCTCGGTGGGGAAGGATCGGAGGAACTTGCGGCGCGCGGGGACGTTGCAGAAGAGGTCGCGTACTTCGACGAGAGTGCCGGGCGGACACCCCGCGGCGGTCACCTCGGCGAGCGAGCCTGCGTTGACTACGACGAGCGTTCCTTCGTCCGAGTCGTGCCGGCGCGTCGTTATGGAGAAGCGCGAGACGGACGCGATGGAGGGGATCGCCTCGCCGCGGAAGCCGAGCGTGTCGATCTCCTCGATGTCGCCGACGTCGAGTATCTTTGAGGTCGCCTGTCGCTCCAGCGAGAGGACCGCGTCGTCGCGCGTCATGCCGCATCCGTCATCCTGCACCGAGACGAGCTTGCGTCCGCCCTGCGTGATGGTCACGCGGATGTTCGCGGCGCCGGCGTCTATCGAGTTCTCGACGAGTTCCTTCACGACGGACGCAGGGCGCTCCACGACTTCGCCGGCCGCGATCTTGTTCGCGACGTGGAGAGGGAGAACCCTGACGTGTCCGTCTCGTGCCGTCATTTACACGTCCAGGTTGATGTTGCGGCGCAGGAACGTCGGGATGTCGAGGTCTTCGCCGTTCCAGATGGTGGGCTCGGCGTTGTTGAAGCGCCCGCGCCCCTGGGGGCCGACGCCTAGCGGTCCGCTCGGCTTCTTGCGGCGCTTCGGACTCATCACGCCGCCCGGCTTATCCTCGGAGCCGTCCTTTCCGTTCGCCTCGAAGAGGAGAAGGACGACGGAGATGCGTCCGGAGAACGTCTCCTCGTCGTTGACGGTGGCGAGCTCGAACGACGCGGCGTGCGATCCGAACGCGGCGCGGATTCCGTCGGAGATTTCGCCTATCTCCTTGAGCCTGAGGTCGTCGCCTGCGAGGACTCCGCACAGTATTGCGCGCACCGGTCCGGAGCCGGTCGCGAGGAGCGGCGCGCGCGTGAGCGCGTCGACTGCATCGGCGGCGCGTGACGGGCCCTGCATGGTGACCGCGGCGAATCTGCCGCGCCCCGCCTTTGCGAGGAGGTGGCGGATGCGTTCAGCGTCGAGCCTAAGGTAGCCAGGCTTCTCTACGAGGCGCCAGAAGAGGGTCACGGCGGAGGCCATCGTGTCGACGGCGCGGCGCATTCCCTCCTCCATTGTTTCGGCGTCGCCCACGAGCTTGTCGAGAGGGACGAAGAATGTCGCGTTTGCGGCCTCCTCGATCATCGTCATGACGCCGCGCGCGGTGCGCTGGCGGTCCTCGCCTTCGAAGGTGAAGGGGGTGGTGGCGAAGACGACGGACGGGATGCCGTGCTCCGAGAGGTGCTTGATGGCCTCGAGCGAGGCGCCGCCTCCGGTGCCGCCGCCGAGCGACGTCGTTATCACGGCGAGCCTGACGCCCTCGAGGTACTGGTCCATCGCGGAGATGGAGTCCTCCGCAGCGAGCCGAGCGGCGACGACGTCTCCGCCGGAGCCGCGTCCGGAGAGGCGGTCTCCGCCGATCAGGACGAAGGGCTCGTCTGCGCGGTCCGAGCCGGAGGCGTCGGTGTCGACGGCGAGGTACCTGAGTCCCTCGCCGAAGGCGCGGCGCACGCCGCGTGCGATGGCGGATCCGCCTCCGCCGATTCCGATAAGAAGCATTGACGATGTGTCGCTCATTAGAAGAACCTATCTAGGATGCTTTGAATTACTGATTTCTCCTCGTAGTTGCGGCTGGCGAAGAGAAGCGCGCCGGAAATCGCCGCGTAGGCCGCCGGGAAGTCCTCCCCGTCGAGTCCGTCTACATGGATGGGCCTTCCGATGCGCGCGCCCATGGCGAGCTCGCGCGAGACGAGCGCGTCGATGTCGCGCATCGCGGCTCCGCCTCCGGTGAGGACGACTCCGGAATGGAGGCGGTTGAGGAGATCCTGGTCCTCGAGCGTCTCGCGTATGACGGTGAAGAGCTCCCGCAGGCGAGCGTTCACGACCGTCTCGAGCGCGCGGCGCGAGATCGTGCGCGTCTCGATGAGCGGAGAGGACCCTGGCACCTTGACGCGCTGTGGCGCCGACGGAGAGGCGCCGATTAGCGCGGAGGCCTCGTTGATCTTGAGTTGCTCGGCCTGGGAGTTGGTCGTCTGGAAGGCGTGAGCGATGTCGTTTGTCACATGGTCGCCGCCAACGCCTATGACGCCGGTCGCGGCGAGATGTCCGTCGGAGTACGCGGCGTATCCCGTGGAGCCGCCGCCGATGTCGAGCACGAGCACGCCGTTGCGCTTTTCGTGCGACTCGAGCACGGCCTCGGCGGCGCATGTCGCCGCGAAGAGGGGGTCGCGTATCTCAAGCTTCGCGGATTCCGCGGCCGTGCGTGCGTCGTTGATGCGGTTGCGGTCTGCGTGGATCTGGAGCGTGTTCAGCTTGAGGATGCGTCCGGACATTCCATTCGGAGAGGAGATTCCGCCGAGAGCGTCGACCTCGTAGTCCTGATCCACTACGTCCAGGAACTCTCGGTCCTTGGGCAGCTGCATCGTGCGGGAGCTGCGGTACACGGTGTCGATCTCGTCGGAGCCGACCTTCGCGCCCTCGATGGCGACCATGCCCTGGAAGGGGTCCGCCTTGATGTGCTGCCCCGAGACGACGAGAAAGGCGTTTCCGAGCATGATCGAGCTGCCTGCCTCGGTCTGCTTGCGCTCGATCTCGTGGAGGACGCTCTTTATTGAGGTCGTCGCCTGGGTGATGTCGAGTATCTGGCTCTTGCGCACGCCTGTCGACGGGATCTCGGCGTGGCAGGTCACCCTGAGCCTGTCGTCCGCGGTCTTTTCGCCGATGGCGAGGACGGTGCGCGTCGTTCCGATCTCTATCGCTGCATGGAAGTCTGTCATAGGAATTCCTTCATAGTGTTTCCGTACACCGCGCCCTCCCGGCGGGCGTCCCACTCGCGGATGCTGCCGTCGACGTTGCTGGAGATGGCCTTCGACAGCTTGTCCAGCCTGTCGACCATGCTCGGCAGCATGGCGTCGCTCGGCTCCTCCATTCCGTTCCACGCGATCTTTGCCTTGATGTAGTCCTCGCGGATTATCGTTATGTAGTCGGGCTTGGAGGCGTCCGCCTCGATTACGGCCAGCTCGCTGAAGCGCTCGCGGCACATTTCGACGAGCCGCAGGGCGGAGAGCGCCATGCCTGTGAGCTTCTTCCCCTTCTGGGTGCCGGGAGCGGCCCCCTCGCGTATCGTTGGGAGCATCTGGGTTCCGCTCGACGAGATGAAGACGACTCCGTCGGTGTCGACGACGCGTCCGGACGAGTCGTTGCGCCCCTTGATGTCGAGCTTTGCGACCGGCACGCGCTCCTCGACGTCTATCTCGACGCGGTTTGGCAGGTGGCGGGTGATCCTGATGTTCCGGATGTTCGGAATCTTCTCCATGATCTCGCGGCGGCGGCGCTCGAAGTCGATGGCGGCGAGGTTTGCGCCGTTCTTGATGCCGAACTGTCCGGCGATAACGTCCGCGCGCACCATGCGTCCGTCCGTTATCGTCACCTGCGAGGCGTAGTCCGTTATGACGCACTGCTCCTCCCAGATGTCGCGGAGGCGTCCGTACGCGAACACCAGCGCGCCGATGAGCGCGAAGAACGCGACGATTCCCGCGAGTGCGAGTACCCTGCGTCCGCTGTGCTTCGTCCTGAGC
>JAEEOY010000227.1 GCA_016284515.1 Kiritimatiellia bacterium
ACGAGATGCGATGCCGAGTTCACGAATCCGCGTTTGTACTGCTGGTGTGTTGAGAAGGTAGTAGAGCCCGGGACGAGTAATGTCAAAGTCCATGTCAATTTCTCCTTTACGAAGGAAACAATACCGGCAACAAATCCGTGTCTGCCGGACAAAACGGAATCTCGGCCATTTCCTCAACGGTAACCCAACGAATCTGCTGATGTTCTAAGGCTTTAGGAATTGAACCTGACTTAGGAGAACATGAAATAAGCGTTAGCCGAATTGTCTTTTCTGGATATTCATGCACAACCGAATCGATTATGCGTTCGTCCTCGATTTCGAGGGCAAGCTCTTCGCGGCATTCACGAGCGAGCGCCTGTTCAGGAGTTTCACCGGGCTCTATCTTGCCGCCCATGAATTCCCAAAGGCCACCCTGCGCCTTGTTCGCCGCTCTCTGGCCGACAAGATACCGATCACCATCTTTGATGATGGCACCGACAACATCAATTATGCGTTTCTCATCCATTGACATTAATCCACACATTGAGATTCATTTTCATGAGCAGCTTCAACAGTTCGCCATTCATATCCAAATGCATACTTCGTTTCACCACGCAAAGCATGCCGGATTTTTTTCAACACGTTACGCCGTGTCTCCGAACGGGGAATTAATCCGAACATTTGTAATGTGCGAATAGCATCATAAAGAGAAATGTCGGTGATACAAGTATGCGAGAATGGCGCTTGATACGCAACATGTTCTGACATGAGCTTCTGCGTTTCACGAATCGCTGATACCTTTTGGCGATTAACATTCACAGGCACATCAATACCGTTATCTAACAATATCTTTCTTATCGTGCTCCAACTTGTTCCGTACGCCTTAGCAAGAGCATCACGTGTTGGGTATTTGTCAACCTTGAAATCAATACATACCTGCTTAATCTTCCCATCCCATCTACTTAGTGCATGCGTCTTAATTCCCCGCCTGCGCAACAAGTAATTCACACCCTCTCTGCTCAAGTCACACCACGATTCTGAGGAGATTTGGGCGGCAGTTTTTCCACTTTGATATTCGGACACAACCCTCTGCTCGTCACTTTCCGACAACTTTCTATGTGCCTTTGAAGTTCGCTCAAATATCTCCTGTCGCCTTTGCCTTGATCTTGATGCAACAGTATGTTTACGCTTTTCGGCAATCTTGGCCCTGTCTTCATCCGTCAAGGATGCGAAATACGCCATACGCTTTGCCTTAATTTTCGCTTTTTGTTCAGGCGTTCGCTTAGCACATCCTGCCTTAATGTTTCGCCGCCGTTGTTGACGTTTCTCCTCTGGCATATCTGCAAACATCAACATCCGCATCTGCCCATACTCTTGCTTAAGTTGCTCATATCTTTTTGCGGAAATATGTATCTGCCGCTTTTGCCGCGTCGTCTTTGTACACATGGCAATAAAGGCATTAAGCAATTTCATCTCCTTGGGATTTATTTTACACAGAAGATGATGAGCGATAAAATGTTCCTTTGCTGTCAGATTAACAATATTCCACTTTTCATTTCCACCACCCATGCATCGGGGTATGTAATGGTGACGTTCACAATACCCATTACTCTTACTCAATGGGAACTTGCGCCGTTTATCAATCAGCGCTTCATATATCACCGCATAATTCATCCCGCAAGCGACCCTCTGTGCTTTTCAAGCAACGATTGTGACGGCAAGAACTTTGCGGGGAGGGACATTTTCTGCCCCTCAAGGTTGATGAAATAGCTCTTTGCAGCCGCGTCGGTATAGTGGTCTTTGATGGACTTTGAAACGACAAGGCGATAGTCTTCATCAAAGGAAATCAGGTGACGGTCGAATGCGGCGTCGTAAGTGGCCGAGAGGCAGAGTCCGTTCTCGGGATTGAGGCGGTTCGCCTCGTCTTCTGCCCATGCGCTGATATGGCTGGCGCGAAGGACTTCCGGCACCGCCAAACCAGTCACGCAACACTTGCCGCCATAGTTCGCCAACACCATCTTGCGAAAGATGTCTTGGTTCACGCGCACCTTGACGGCGGCAAGTTTTTCCACGCCCTCTTTCTTCGTGAGATCCAGGTGCGCTTCAAGATCCGCCTTAGCCGTCGTCTCAATCAACGTCTCGGCCTTTTGTGCAACGCTCTTACCAGATGTTTCACCTGAAACCTTGGCGACAATTCCATCTTCAAATGCCTCTGCCGCCATAAACTCGCCATACACCTTAACTGCAGCCGAGCAGAAGTTATTCGCCAGGTAACTCGGCGATTCAAAACCCAATGCCTTCGCATTCGCCGTACCCTTGCGTGCTTCGGCGCAAAGCCATTCATGGATGGCTTTAAGCTCCGACAGAGTGAACCCATGCCACATGGAGCCGCCGACGATCGGCTTCGGGTAGTGTTTCGTCAGGATCGGGCCAAGCATATCGAGCGCACGGACATAGGACGCGGCCTTGCCGCTTCCGTCCGTGTTCGTTGCAAAAATGAAATCTGTAAACTCCTTTTTCAGCATATCCCATTTTCTGATTCATTGACGATCTCACAAGTTCCGCGTCGATTCTCGTCGGGAAGCTATGAAACCTGAATTGTTCCCGTTCCTGACGATATATATTATACCAAAATCAACGAGCGAACGGGGGATTTTTGGGTGCGTGGGAATAGTGGGGTCGCTTAGGAATGAGATTAATGTGTTCGCGGCGGATTTGCCGCGGAGTGCGGCGCGCAAGTGCGCGACTAGAATTCACAGCGCATCGACGCCTTCGGGGGGTTCGATGTCGGATTCGGACGCCTTGGGAACGTAGTCTTGCATGACGCGGTCGGTCAGGGTTACGGAGAACGCCCAGCCCTTCTCCGACTTCGACTCTGACGTGCCCTTGAGAGCGTACTTTTTGTCAATGGTGTCCTTGAAGGAATTGACGGTCAGCGACTGGTGCGCGCGGGGTTTCATCTGGGCATGCCACGGCGGGATCAGCTTCTGCCACGACAACACCTGTCCTTCGAATTTCGCCTTCACCGCGGCGGCCATCGCCTCCAGCTCCGCTGCCGCCGCTTCGTCATCCATCTTCTTCTGCGCAGGCGAGAAGACGCGGATTGAATAGAGGGCGTGGTTTACCTTTGAATACTTTAGCTCGTATTGGATGCACTTGCGAAACGGTTTAGCGAGCTTGCCTGTCATGACGATGTTGCCGTCCTTGTCGAGAACAGGATGCCGCGGCACTTTCGCTATTTCGCCGATCTCGAATCCGCAAAGAGACAGGATGCGTCCAGAATGGTCGATGGCAAGTCCGTTGTAGGTTGCATCCTTTGGGATCTCGATCTTGGTCTCAGTTATCTCCTTGGCCTTCGCGCGGGTTTTCTTTTCAGCTGCGCCCTTCTCCTTCACCTCGCTCGCGCCGCCCTTGGTGATGCTCTTGGCGGAGTCGCCGTTCTTGTATCCGCGCTGACGCCCGCCAACATAGGCTACCGCCGTGGCATCAGTAGCAAGCAGAAGAACAGAAAGTATTATCAATGCGCTTTTCATGCCTGATATTATAGCACAAGCCGGCACTTTGCGGGGGATTTTATGCGGGGAAATGCGGGCGGAGGAAATTGCGATTTTAAGCCGCAAAACTGGCGGTTATAAAGTCGAAATTATAACGCGATGGGGGCAAAGATGCGTTTTCGGACACTTCACTCGCTGCGCTCCTTCAGCTTCCGAGGCAGTGGACGTATCCTCCTCGCCCAGCAGGCTCAACGCGGTCGGCGGTGGAACGCCGACCCTACCGGAAAAACAAGAAACAACTTGAACCGAAATTCTGACGCGTTCTCCCAAACTCCGAAACTCCCCGCAGCGAAAGCAATACAATGCTGCGGCGGTTGAAACGCGCGGAGCATAAGCCGAAGCAGTAGCGGAGGCACTTTCTCAACCGTCGGAGTTAAAAGAAAGACCGGCCGTGTAGAACATGTAGAGCATGTAGATTAGACGGCGCGACTGGCGATCGCGCCCTATCGAAAGGTTGGGACTTTCTTGTTGCGTCGCGGGATTCGCCTGCGCCGAAGGCGTCAGGTTGGCCGACGAGCGAAGCGAGGAGCTTTGCGAAGCAAAGTCGCAAGAGCCCGAGCGACGCAACCCCCTGTGGATGGGACAGTGGACGGTTCTCCCGAGGCTCCATCCTCCAAGACTCCGAAGCTCCCCGCAGCGAAAGCAATCAAATGCTGAGGCGACGGAACCCCCTGGTGCCGCAGCGAATGATGATGGTTCTTCGCGGGCACAATCGCACGAAACGCCCTCCTCAACACACGAATCGCTTTCTTCCTTGCGCGATTCACGTGCTTCCAGCTCCTTGAGGCGGTTGCGGTAGGCGCGGACGTCGAGGGCGTGCTTGATCTTGCGGAACTGCTCAAGCGATGCGATTCCGACGGACTCCAGCAGGCGGCGGGAGTACTCAAACACGCCACACAGTGTCCTGCGTGTGTTTTCGCTGTTGCGCGCTACCGAGCTTTCCTCATGGCGCACCATCGCCTCGCGCACCGCGTCGACCTTCGCGT
This sequence comes from Kiritimatiellia bacterium, assembly GCA_016284515.1. GTDB lineage: Bacteria > Verrucomicrobiota > Kiritimatiellia > RFP12 > UBA1067 > UBA1067. The sequence continues at coordinate 4,520 of JAEEOY010000227.1, forward strand.
CCGCGTACTGCGCGCCGTGCCGCCGCCTCGTCTGCGACTTCAGCCGCGCCATTTCGGCGCCGATGACGTCCACCTTCCCGACGACGGCGGACACCTTCCCGACGACGGCGTCGATCTTCCCGCCGAGAGCGCTGATCTGCCCGACGAAAAACGACACAATATTCTCCAACATTTGCATGCAATGCCTGCATGCGTCCGCCCCTGTGACAGCGGTCGTCTGTAGCAAATTCATTAAAACTCCCCACAATATCCCCTTTTGTTCCCCTTTTCGCCGCGCCCGGGGTCACCCCCATGTTCCCGCGCACAACGGGCGGATATGATACCAAATTCAGGAGCAAATTTGAGACACGAGTTATTAACAGATATCAACAACCGGCAGATGAATGTCTCACGCAGAGAAGCAGAGAGGCAGAGAGCACAGAGAATGTCTGGAATTTTTAGAATACGATGAACTATGCATCAAATTATAGAATAACTCCGATGGTTATGGTTCTCGCTAACACTTCACTGCTTCGCGCTTTTCAACCACAATCAGGTGTCGCCGTTTTGCAGTGATTAGAGCGGCCTTCGGCCGATTTATGCGACGCAGTCGCATCCCAAAACACTTCTGCCGATACATATACAGTCGTTGTGAAGTGCGAAGCTGCGGAGCGTTAGCGGGAGCCCCAACGCTCGGAGTTTATATCGTCCGTGATTTGTGGTTCGAATCACGATTGAAACATGTAAAGTGATTTGTCGATGAATTTGGGGGCGTGTTTTCAGGGGCGCGGCGGAATCTCGCGTCACGTTACCCGCTAAAGTGACTTAACGCCTGAGAAACTTTCCGGCGCCGTGGAGGAACAAAAGTTCCAAGAGCGGCGCAAAGTGAAAGACAACAACCAACAATCGGAAAACACCCTCGCGTGCGCGCGTGGTATGACATACGCATACGGGGATACTTGCGTATCTAGTAAGTGTCTCTCAGACCACACGTGCGCGCACGGGCGCGCGAGGCGTCCGTTCACGAAAGCGGAAATCGCCGCGTGGAGGGAGAGGATCTTCGCCGACGGAGTCGAGGATCCCGTGAAGGTGGCGGTCGAGGAGGCGGTGAAGGACTTCGGCGAAGCGGAGGACTTCACGATCTGGGCGTGGTACGCGAACCGCATCGGCGTGAACAGCTTCCTCGAACTCTACTTCGAGCAGAAGTCCGTCATGCGCACCTGCGCCCTGCGCAGCCCTGCCGCGGCGTTCCACATGCGCCTGAAGCGCTTCTACGCAGCCCTCGCCGGAAAGGAGGCCGCGCGATGAACTACCGCAACGAACGCATGGCCAGGGGCTTCCGCTCGCTGGACGCCCTTCTCGAGGGATTCGACGCGTCGAAGCTGCCCGCCCTCTCCGACGGAGGGGACGGAGCGCGGCAGATACGCCGCGCGGCATGGGGGGACGCGGCGTGCGCGACGCGCCCGCCCTACCGTGAACGATGCGTCGCCGAAGCAAGGACCCGCCTCGCCGAAGCCGGGCTCGCAAGGCTCCTGCCCGTCCTGGACCAGGTGGTCCTCAACGGCAAGAACCGCAGGGAGTCGATCTGCAGGCTGGCGATGAAATGGCGGATTCCGACCCAGTCTGCGAGGCGAAAATACTACAGGGGGGTTGCCGAGCTGACGAAGCTGCTTTCACCCAATAAAATCAAGGGTGAAACGCTTCCCGTAAAGTGCTGATGTCACAACACTGCACATGGATATATAGAGGGGCATGCGGCGTGTGGAGCGCGAAACCCGCGCCACGTACGCATCGCCCCCTCTTCACTCAAACAACGAAAAAGGAAACCTAAGATGAGCATCAAATCGACAAGACAGTTCAAGAACGGAGTCGACGAGGCCTTCGAGACGATGAAGACCCGCGACGAGGCGAAGGCGTGCTACGACTTCGCGAGGGACGAGTACAGGGCGGCCGAGGAGGAGCTGTGCCAATACGCTGCGGCGAACCCCGAGGTCTTCGAGGGGACGGACGGCGCCTCCGGCTGGGGGCAGACCGATTCCGTCGAGTACACCATGTCCAGCGGCACCACCGTGGAGCGCGCGGACGGCGGAAAGCTCACCGACACCGAGTTCCTCAAGGGCCTGCCGAAGAAGTACATCCGCGCCAAGCTCGAGCTCAACAAGGCGAAGATCAAGGCCGACGGACTCGACGGCGACGCGCTCGCGGAGCTCGGGCTCGTGCGCGTCACGACGATGAGCATGAAGCTGAAGGCAAAGTCACCCCAAGCTGCATAGCGGGCACCTCCCGAGGTACATGGCAGGTACCTCGCGAGGTGGGCATAGGGTACCTCGCGAGGTGCGGTCCTCCGCCTCACGGGCAAATTTTCGGATTTCCCGCCAATCCCGGCGGGGGAAACAAACAAAACAAAAACAAATAACAGAAAGGAAAACAAAACATGGCAAGCAAGAGAAACAAGAAGTACACGATGCGGGCGATCTCGCCCAAGTTCAGCGAAAAGGGAGGCTTCACCGCCCAGTTCACGGGCGACGGATACTCCATCGACGCGTTCGGCGAAATCCTCCCGGACGTCATCGAGCGCAACGGCATCAAGGTGTCCGAGGGCGTCGCGAGGGACCTCATCTCGAAGTTCCTCCAGGCGTGCGCGAACAAGACCGCCGCGACGGGCGAGATGGTGACGGTCGACGGACTGCTCCGCTTCGGACTGTCCATCCGCGGCTGGTTCGCGAACAAGGACTCCAAGGCGGTGAAGGAGAACGTCCACGTCAGCATCCGCCTCCTCAACGAGCTGAAGCCGACCGTCGACTTCTCGATGTCGAACGTGAACGAGGGCGACACCCTGACGCTCTTCACGGTCCGCGGCGAGGGCAAGGCCATCGGCGTCGTCGCCAAGGGCGCGGCTGTGACGATCAACGGCAAGTACCTGCAGCTCATCGACGGCGACTCGGTCACCGCGAAGTGCGGGGACGACGAGCTCGCGCTCGAGGTCGTGGAGTCCGCTGAGGACCACGTCACGGCGCTCGTTCCGGGCGATCTCGCGGGCGATGCGGGCGACGAGGTTGTGTTCGCGGTCTCCGGGCGCTGCGGCGATCCCGAGGCGGGCGCGCAGGTCAAGACGATCGTTGCCACCCTCGCCTGACGACAGACGGAGCGCGGCACATCTGCCGCGCTCCGTTCTTATTCACGCAGAAAGCGAAAGAAAGGAATACTCGTCATGAAGATCAAGATAAACTGGAAGGCGCTGCTTGCGCAGGCGTGGGCGGCGCTCAAGCCCGTCATCATAGGCGCGGTTGGAGGCGGCGTCGTCTCGCTCTCCTCGGGATGCAGCTCGCTCACCCCGACGAGCAAGGGACAGTCCCTCACGGTCATGGGCATCGGCATCCCCGCCATCGCGGTCATGACCTCGACCAAGGTCGACGCCGACAACTCCGGCGCCGACGCCAACACCCCAACCCAGACCATCCCCGTCTCCGTGACGGAGCAGTGAACTGGCTGTAGCGGGGGTCTCTAGCGACTCAACATTGTTCCGTCGCGGAGCGACGGAACCCCCTGCAGAGCACATGCCCGGCGCAACGAGGGGGTCCGTCGCTCCGCGACGGACATTCACAATACTCGCAAGAAATCAAATAATCGGGAGCATGCGAGGGTGGCGAATGGAATGTGGCTTTGGGTGAACTGCTCCACGCCCTTTCTACCCGCTCTGCACATCTAAACCCCTCTGCGCTCTCGGCCTCTCTCGGCACTCGCTTCGCTCGGCTTGGTCGCTTCCCTATGGGTCGCGCCCACCCTCAAGGGGCGGTTACGCGCCTCTGCGTGAGATATCTTGAAGCGGCGAGGCGCACCC
>JAEEOY010000228.1 GCA_016284515.1 Kiritimatiellia bacterium
CGAGAATAGCGCGTCCAGCACATCCGCCGAATATTCCGCCCCCGTCGCCTCGCCAAGCGCCCCCGCCGCCCCGCGGAGCGCGTTCGCGAGAAGGACGAGGTCGCGGGACGGAGCGGCAAGCGCCGCGCGGGCCCTCGCGAGCGCCGCCGCGTCGCCGCCGGAGAAGCCCTCCCCCGCCGAGTCCGCGCGCCCCTCGTCCGCCCTTCGCGCAAGCTCCGCGGCAATTGCGCCGCGCAGCGCGTCAAGCCCCTCGCCGGTCACGGAACTCACCTGCAGCCCCCCCACGTCCCTCTCGCCCCTCGCGCCAAGGTCGCATTTGGAAATGACGTCTATGACAATGCCCCCGGCGGCGGTGCCGCAGGATGTCGCGAGGGGCGAGAGGGACGCGGAAGTCGCGAGAGGGGCTGGGATAAGCCTGACGACCACGTCGGCTTTCGACATGAGCTCACGCGCGCGCTCGACGCCCTCTCCCTCAATCGCGTCGTCCGTCTCGCGCAGGCCCGCCGTATCCACAAGCCGCACCGGCCACCCGCCGACGTCGAGCCACTCCTCGATGGAGTCGCGCGTCGTCCCGGGAACGTTCGACACTATCGCCCGCCTCTCCCCGAGAAGCGCGTTCATGAGAGAACTCTTTCCGGCGTTCGGCGGCCCCGCAATGACGACAAGCGCACCGTCGCGCAGGATCTTCCCCTCGCGGAAACAGCGCAGGGCTGACTTTAGCCGCGCGTCCACTGACTCCACCCCTGCGCGAAGCTCCTCCGCAAAACCCTCCGGAAGCTCCTCCTCGCTCACGTCAAGCGCATGCTCCACGGTCGAGGAGAGCGCGAGCAGCCCGTCGTATATGGCGCGCATCTCCGCGCGCCGCGTGCCCGCAAGCCCCGCGAGCGCCGCATCCGCCGCACGGTCCGTCTTCGCGTTGACGAGGTCCAGAACACCTTCAGCCTGCTCGTAGGTGATCTTTCCGTTGAGGAACGCTCGCTCAGTGAACTCGCCGCGGCGCGCAAGCCGCGCACCGGCCGCGAAGCACGCCTCGAGAACGCGCCGCGGCGCTACCGCCCCGCCGTGGCACTGGAACTCGACGACGTCCTCGCCGGTGTAGGAATGCGGCGACTGGAAGGCGATGACCACGGCAGTGTCGATTAGAGTGGCATTAGACCCTAAACTGGCCCTAATCGACTCTAGACTCACCCGGCGCGGCTGCGGGCTGCAGCCCGTCAGCCGCTCGGCAATCGCGAACGCGTCCGGACCGCTCACGCGCACTATCGCGACGCCGCCGCGCCCAGGAGCGGTCGCGACCGCCGCAATGGTGTCGCCGCTCCCCTTCACTTCACGCTACGGAAGAACCTGCGCATCTCGTCTGGCGTCGTGCAGGCCGCAAGACGCTCGTGCCCGTTGTCCGCCCTAAGCGCACGGGAGATGAAGCTCATGAGCTTGAGGTACGGAGACTGCGCCTCGTCGTTGGCGAGCGTGAGGACAATGATCTGCAGCGGCGAGTTGTCGATCGTCTCGTAGTCGGGGATGCATCCGTTGGCCGTCCCCGAGTTGTCGACGATCGCGACGGCGCCGGCGATGCCGTGGACGCTCGGGCAGCGTCCGTGAGGGACGGCGATGCCGTGGTCCAGGCCCGTCGCCATCGACGCCTCGCGCTTCAGGACGGCCTCCGTGGCCTCCGCCGCGTTCTTGACGTGGTTGGGACACGCCTTGGCGACCTCGGCGACCATCTTCTCGATAGCGTCCTTCTTCGACGTCGCGCGGAACTTCGGGAGCATGACGAAACCCTGCAGATAGCGCGCGACGCCCTCGCGTCCGCACTTCGCCGGCTCGGTCTGAGTCACCAGCTTGCCGACGTCCTCCTGGCGGATGGGCTTCGCGATCGCGCGCGCGAGGTCGTTCATCTGCGAGGCGACCTCCATCCACGCGGTCATCACCATGTTCTCCTCGGACTTCGTGCAGGTGAAGCGGATCTTCTTTCCGATGCGCCTGACGGACATGTCGATGTCGTCCATCGCGAGCTCCCAGATGTGGTCGGCCTGCGAGAGGAGCGTGACGAAGAATCCCTCCTTGCGGAACTCCTCGACGAGCTTCGTGACGACGAGATCGGCGACTTCGCGCGTCTCCAGCTCGAAGACGACCTCGCGGCCTCCGTCGAGGTTGGACTTCGGATGCCTCACGCCGCGCTTCTTGGGAAGGAAGAGCGCGACGAGCGCCGGCGGAGCGAAGACGGTCGTGACGAGCGTCATGAGAATGCCGATGCCGAAGACCTCCTGCGTGAGGTAACCCTGCGAAAGGCCGATGCCCGCGATGATGAGCGCAACCTCTCCACGCGGAATCATCCCCGCGCCGACCCTGAGCGAGCCGAGCACGTTGAAGCCGCAGAAGAGAGAGGGAATCGCGCAGCCGAGCACCTTCGCGAAGATCGCGAGCGCGGTGTAGATTCCGCCGAAGATAAGGACCGGCTTCGAGCAGAGCGCCGAGACGTCCACCATCATGCCCATCACGCAGAAGAAGATCGGCACCAGGAAAGTGTAGAGGTTCGCGAGGTTCTCCTGGACGAGGTGCTTGATGTCCGTGCGCGAGAGCGCGAGGCCCATGACGTACGCGCCGATGATGAGCGTGAGGCCCAGCGCCTCGAACGCGCCGGCGATGACGAGGGCGAGTCCGAACGCCAGCGTCGCGATCGCGCCGGGCGCCCTGAAGAGCTTGAGGAGCCACGAGATGCGCCGCGCGAGGACGACGCCAACCGCGGTGCCGACGAGCCAGACGCTGAACGCCTTCACAGCCGTCGCGCCGATGGAGAGCCACGAGAGCGGAGCGACCTCGCCGGTCTCGGGATTCGGCTTCTGCGAGGCGATGATGCCCATGCCGATCGCGAGCACGATGATGCCGAGGACGTCGTCGATGACTGCGCCGGCCATGATCGTGACGCCCTCCTCGGAGTCCATCTTCTTCTTCTCGGAGAGGATTCGCGCGGTGATGCCGACGGAAGTGGCGGTCGACATGATGCCCATGAACATCGCCGCCGGCGAGAGGATCGCCTTCACGAGCTCGCCCTGCTTCACGAGCTCGCCGAGCTCAGCGAGGCACTCGATGCCGCCCAGCATGTCGGGGAGGAACGTCGTCGCGTAGACTGCGCAGAGGTCTCCGAAGAGGAACGAGAACACCACGCCGCCGACTCCGACGAGGGACCCCGCGAACGCGTACTTGAGGAACATCTTGAGGTTCGTCTCGATGCCGGAGAGGAATAGCAGTACGACGGACGCGATGGTGCAGATTCCGTAGAGCTCGGGCGTCGCGGCGAACGGGCTTCCCCCCATTGCCGCCTGCACCCTGAGGGCCTGGCCGTAGAAGAGTCCGTACTGGAACATCCCCTCGAAGCCCGGAATCGGCACCCCGCCGAGCGCCCACGGTCCGATGAGAATGCCCGCCCCAAGCTCGCCGAGCACGCTCGGGAGCCTCAGAAGGGAGGCGAGCGAGCCGCCGATCTTGGCGGCGAAGATGATGATGCCGATCTGAAGGACGAGGAAAAGCATCTTCGGCGTCATGCCGAGCTTCGTCGGCCAGTCGACCGCTTCCGCGGGAAGCTCGCCCGCGAAGGCGCAGGACGCGGCAATGGCGGCAATGGCCGTGAAAAGGAATTTTTTCGCTTTCATCTCGCTCTCGTCATCTCCTCATTCATAATTCAACTTTTATTCATAATTCAACTTTTCCCAAAGTGCTTCACCTTCGGCGTCCATCCCTTCGCCTCCTCTTCCGACATCAGGGCGAAACACATTACGATGAGACGGTCGCCCACCTTTCCCTTGTGGGCGGCCGCGCCGTTGAGGCAGCAGACGTGGCTGCCGCGCCGGCCCTCTATCGCATACGTCTCGAAACGGTTCCCGTTCTCGACGTCGGCGCAGAGAATCTTCTCGTACGGAAGTATCCCGACGGCCTCCATGTCGTCGGGGTCAAGCGTGAGCGAACCCTCGTAGTCGAGGCACGATTCCGTGACCCGAATACGGTGAAGCTTCGCCTTTAGCATTTCAAATTTCATTCAGCGCACAACTCTTCGATCATCTTCTTCGTAATGGAGACCTTCTGCATCTTCGCATTGCCCGGGGCCTCGTACATGATGTCCGTCATGAGACGCTCCATCTCGGCCCGAAGGCCGCGCGCGCCGGTCTTGCGGGCGAGTGCGGACTTCGCGAGCTCCTTGAGCGCGTCCTTCTCGAACTTGAGCTCCACGCCGTCCATCGCGAGAAGCTTCTGGTACTGCTTCACGAGGGAGTTCTTCGGCTCAGTGAGGACGCGCACGAGGTCGTCCTCGGAAAGCTCCTTCATCGTCGTGATGACGGGGAGTCGTCCGGTGAACTCGGGGATGAGCCCGAACTTTACCAAATCCTCAGGCCTGACGTCCATGGGCATGGAGTCCGGACCGCCGGAGGCGCCCTCCGAGACCTTTTCCTTCTTCGATTTTTCCTCTTCCGCCGCGCCGGCGCCAAAGCCGATCGCGCGCTTTCCGGTGCGCTCGCCGACGATTCTGTCGAGCCCGACGAACGCGCCGCCGCAGATGAAGAGGATGTTGGACGTGTCGACCTCTATGTACTCCTGGTCGGGGTGCTTTCTGCCGCCCTTGGGCGGAATGCGGCAGATCGTGCCCTCGAGGATCTTGAGGAGCGCCTGCTGCACGCCCTCGCCGGAGACGTCGCGCGTGATGGACACGTTGTCGGTCTTGGACGCGATCTTGTCGATCTCGTCGACGTAGATGATGCCGCGCTTCGCGAGCTCGACGTTTCCGTTGGCGTTCTGCAGGAGGTACCTGACGAGGTTCTCGACGTCTTCGCCCACGTAGCCCGCCTGAGTGAGCACCGTCGCGTCGCCGATGGCGAACGGAACGCCCAGCATCTTGGCGAGCGTGCGCGCGAGAAGCGTCTTGCCCGTTCCGGTCGGACCTATGAGGAGGATGTTCGACTTCTCGATCTCGATTCCGTCGTCCTTCTTCCCGGCCTCCGCGGCCTCGAGACGGCGGTAGTGGTTGTGAACCGCGACCGCGAGGACCTTCTTCACCTCGTCGTGTCCGATGACGTACTGGTCGAGGAAGGCCTTTATCTCCTTCGGCGTCGGCGTCTTGGGAAGCGGCGGAACCTCCGCCGCCGACTTCTCGGCGCGCATCACCATTTCGTTCGCGTGCCGCACGCAGTCGACGCAGATGTTCGCGTCGGGGCCTGGGATTATGCTTACCTCGTTAGAGGACCGCCCGCAGAATGAGCACGTCAGCTTCTTCATCCGACCACCTTGTCGATGAGCCCCCACTCGACCGCCTCCTCGGCGGACATGAAGTGGTCGCGGTCGGTGTCCTTCACGACGTCCGCGATCTTCTTGCCGGAATGCTTCGCGAGGATTCCGTTGAGTATCTCCTTGAGGCGGAGGATCTCCTTCGCCGTGATCTCGATGTCGCTCGCCTTGCCCTCGGCGCCGCCCCACGGCTGGTGGATCATGATGCGGGAGTTGGGGAGCGCGAAGCGGCGCCCCTTCTCGCCCGCCGTCAGAAGGACCGCGCCCATGGACGCCGCCTGGCCGATGCAGTACGTCGCGACCGGGCACTTCACGAACTGCATCGTGTCGTAGATCGCGAGACCCGCCGTGACGCTCCCGCCCGGGGAGTTGATGTAGACGGATATCTCCTTCTTCGGATCCTGCGACTGCAGGAAGAGGAGCTGCGCGCACACGGCGTTCGCCATCTCGTCGTTCACCTCGCCGGAAATGAACACGATGCGGTCGAGTAGGAGGCGCGAGTAGATGTCGTACGTCCGCTCGCCCTTGCCCGTCTGCTCGACGACATATGGGATCATGTAGGATTTCATTGAGCTTACTTCTTGGCGTTCGCGAGGATGAACTCGATTACCTTCTTGCCCTTCTCCTCGTCCTTGGCCTCGATGTTCTCGGCCTTGGCGATCGCGTCGAAGATGTACCACGCGCGGACCTGCCTCGTCGCCGCGTCCTCCGCGTCCTGCATGATCTTGTCGCGGTTCTTCTCGAAGTAGTCGGCGCCGAGCCCGGAGTACTGGGCGCGCTGCGCGAACTCGTTGAGGACGCCGTCCATCGCGCGGCGGACCTGCGAGCCGGGAACGGCGAAGTCGACCTTCTTCATGAGCATCTCGACCGCCTCGTTCTCGCGGCGGATCGCCTCGCCCTCGACGGCCTGCTTCTCAAGCGCCTCGCGGATGGTCGCGGAGAGCTTCTCGACGGACTCCGCCTTCGCCTTCTCGGCGAACTCGGCGTCGCCCGGCAGCACGCGGCGGCGGAACATCTTCACGGTGACCGTGTACTCGGCCTTCTTGCCGCCGAGCCCCTCGGGAGCGGCCTCCTTGGCGAACTTCGCCTTGATGCCCTCCTTGGTCTCGCCCGTCTTCATGCCCTTGACGGCCTCGAGGATCTCGGGAAGGAAGCGCCCCTCCTCGACCTGGGTCCAGAAGCCCGTGCCGGACGCGACGATCTTGGCTTCGGGCGCAATCTCGAGAATCGGCTTGCCGTCGACCGTGCCGCTGTAGTCGATCTGGACGAAGTCGCCGTCCGCAACCGTGTCGCCTTCCTTCGCGTCCTCGTACTTCGCGTACGCGGCGCGCAGGCGCTCGAGCTGGTCCGCGACCTGCTGGTCGGTGACCTTGGTGTCCTTCTCGGAAATCTTGAGCCCCTTGTAGGTCGGCAGCTTGAACGTCGGCTTGACGTCGACGATCGCCGTGAACTCGCCCCCCTCGGCGCCCGACTTGATGTCCTTGACGTCGACAAGCGCGACTTCGTCGATGCCCTCGGCCTTCACCGCGTCGTTGTAGTTCTTGCGGATCATCGTGTGCTCGGTCTCCTGCTTGAGACCGTCGGCGAACTGCTTGCGGATGATCTCGATCGGCACCTTGCCCGGACGGAACCCCGGGAGCCTCGCCTCGCGCATGAAGGCCTTCTCGACCTCCTTGACGACGGCCTTCATCTCGTCCGCGTCCAGCGTTACAGTGAGCTCAACCTGGCAATTGTCCAGTTTCTTCGTGTTAGTCTTCATTTATGCCCTTTTTCTTCGGATAAGAAACAATTAGCGAATATTTTACCATAATTCCGCGCCGATTTGTGAAAAAACGTATTCTCCGCCGCAGGGGCGGAGAATTCGCGCGGAAAAGCGGGAGGGGCGCGCACCCAAATCCGAGCGCCGTTTCGCACCTTCAATCGACCTTACAAATCAAGAGAAGCCTTGAAGAAGTGGTCGTTCGATGCCGCGGGGATGCGGTAGAGGGCTTCGATGAGCGTGCCGGCAGTAACAGCATGATAAGTGCCATTGACCGTCTCGCTGCCCAGAATCGTGACCGTTCCGTTGAAGCCGTCTACAGAAGCAGCCGGGAGCCCGACATCCACCGTGCCGTCCGCATTAATCGCAATGGACACGACCGCGAAAGCGGCCTTCGCAGCGGAAACAGCCTCTGCCGTGTTCGCGCAGTTGAGAAGATACGCGTCTTTCTGAGCTGCCGTGGGATCGCCGACGTTGAACTTCGCCGCCCACGTGTCGTACTTCGTCGTAAGCGTCTCGCTCGTCGCGTCGATCCACTCCGGATAGCTCTTGCCCTCGGACTCCCAGGTCGTTCCATCCCAAGTGTATGTGACGCCTTGCACCACGATCCGCGCGCCAACCGCGCCAGCCGCAGTTGTAAGCGCAATCCTGGCCGTGCAGTCCGCAAACACCATGCCGCTGGGGAATTTCACCGTTGTCGTATTGCTCGTATAGAACTTGCCCGAGCCCTCGATCTGACCCGCGACCAGAGACGAGAGGTCCACCGTGCCGCCGTTGACATTCCGGTTGCTGCCGACAAGGTTGAGCGCGCCGCCTCCAACGGAATCAACCACGGCGAGCGGTCCGTACATCCATCCGGAGGCCGCCCATTCCAGCGTACGCCCGGCTAGGTCGATCGTGACCGTCTTGCCGCCGCTGATCGCCATCGTCGCATTCTGTCCGACCGTAATCGTATCGCCGTTTTGCGCCGCATTGTATGCGTCAGACCAGCTGTCGTAGCCAGTCTCGCCGATGTAGAACATCTTGTCTCCCGGCTGCGGTGGATCCGGAGGCTCAACAGGTTCGGTGTACGTGTAGGTCGAGGACGCGACGGCGCTCGCGTTCATTCCGTCCGCAAAGGCGCGGGCCTTGACCGTCGTCGTGGCGGAAACGGCGATCGGCGCCGAGTAGGCATCGCTCTCTGCCGTCGGCTCGCTTCCGTCAAGCGTGTAGTAGATCGTCGCGCCGGAAGTCGCGCAGGAGATCGTCACGTTCGTCGTCGGGTAGAAGGAGCAGGAAGCGGGGCTGAAGGCCGGCGTCGCGACCGTGACCGGCACAGGAACTCCAGAAAGCGCCGTGGTCAGCACGCCGCGGAAATGCGGCGAGAGCCACACCTCGTGGTATTCCGCGGAGGGATGTCCGAACTGCGTATCGCCCGGAATGATCGTCGTGGGGCAGTCGCGCGTGTATCGCTGCGCGAAAGACCCCTCCGCCGTCGGGTTGTCGGCGATGTGGTGGAAGTCGAGAGGATCGTCCGGATTCTCCGTCAGCCAGTCGTAGAACGCGACGCCGCGCTGAGCCGCAACGGCGCGGAGCGTCTCGTTCGCGAGCTCATGCGCCGACGCGACGACGTTGTAGTAGTAGAGGCTGCCGACGAGGACGAGCCTCGCGTTCGGCGCCTGCGCCTGGACGACGTCGATGGCCTTGTTCATGTAGGCAGCAAGCGTGGTCTTGCCGTCCTCGAGGCTATCGGTCGGACTTCCGACGTCAGCGGCCGAGCGTGCCAGCCCCCAGTCGTTCACCGAGCCGAAGATCGTGACGACATCGACGTCGGACGGAAGCGGATCCGCCTGCAGGCGCTGGTAGAACGCCCTTTCCTCGCCGGACTTGTTCTTGTAGCCCGTGCTTCCGGCGCCGTTCGTGTAGACAATCTGGATGCCCGTATCGGCGGCGACGAAGTTGTAGTAGTAGTTGCCGATTCCGGGCGGGAGCGTAGGATCGGTCAGCGAATCGCCGATCACCGCCCACTTGTAGCCCGACCAGTCGGGACGCACCTCGTCGGTCGTAGCGAACGTGCCGGCCGCCTCGCAGCCCATGACGGCCGCGGCATTGTTTGAAACCGCAATCTGATAACTGTAAGCCGTGTTAAGGGCAAGGCCCTCGAGTTCGTAATGGAACGCCCCGGCGTTGCCTGTATATATCTTGACCGGTTCGCCGAGGTGATCGGCATCGGCTCCGTACGCAAGGTAGACGTCGCACGAACTCGCCCCGGTCCCGAGCGAGACAACCGAGCCGGAGAACTCGGCGGACGTGCCCCACGGCTTGATTTTGATTCCGCTCAGTGCCGGCGGATAAGCATCGCCGCCCGTCCTGCCAACGGCCTCGATTTCAGCATAGTAGTTCGCATACGCCTCGACATTTCCAGAAACGAACTTCAACGCGACCACATCAAGGGCGAGATAGCCAAGCCCAGGGTCGCTGAGAAGCGCATACTGAGCACCTGCGCTGGTGTCATTTCCAGACCTGGAGAAGCTCACGTTGAGCGAGACCCAGTCGGGCGATCCAGCCGTCTTGACGAGAACGTCCTTCACGCTGATGCCCGCGTACCATCCCTTGGAAGACCAAAGAGACGAGAACCTGATTTTCTCAAGGACCTTCGGCTCAGCAAAAGTCCACACAAGTTCCGCGTCAGGACAAAGTCCGACTATCTCAGCTGAATCCGCAGTCGCAGACACCGTTCCGTCAGTCAGCTTCGAAAGGTCCTTGCTCGCCGCAAACGAAATCTTGCTCGGATTCGAGACCTCTTGCGCCGTCAATCCGGCGAGAATGTTGTTTTCAAGGCTCGTCCAAGCGGACGGATCATAGTCGCCCGTCGTCCAGACGCGAGCAGATTCGCCCGAAGGGTCACCGCCCGGATCGAGCGGAGTGCCGGGATCGACGAGCGTGTACGTCGCGGTCGCGACGGCGCTCGCGTTCATCCCTTCCGCAAAGGCGCGGGCCTTGATCGTCGTCGTGGCGGAAAGCGCGATCGGAGCAGTGTAGATAGCGCTCTCTGCGGTTGGATCGCTGCCGTTGAGAGTATAGCGAATCGTCGCGCCGGACATCGTGCAGGAGAGCGTTATGTTCGTCGTGGGATAGAAGCTGCAGGCAGCGGGGCTGAAGGTCGGCGTCGCGGCCGTTTCGACTGGCTCGCCGCCACTGCCACCACCGGTGAGTTCGAGGCTGAACGGCGGCATGGGGAATCCGTTGGCGTCCACGAAGAGGATCTTCGGATATCCGCAGATGCCGTACTCGACGCTCGTGGCGTCCGCGAAGGATCCGGTGAAGACGAGGGAATGTCCGTCGGCGGAGATTGCCGGCATTACGTTCGCTCCGCCGACGGAGAACATCTCCCTGTCCTCTCCGAAGAGGACGGAAGCCGTATCGTTGGTGGCCACGAGCGTCGTCGTTTCTGGGAACGTCACCGTGACCGTCGTGCCGGCCTCGTTCTTCTCCACGCTAGTCGGATAGGGGCAGCGGTAGGCGACGTTCTCGCCGTACGCGAGGTTGCGGGCCGCGAGCGCTATGCGCGCGCCCATTAAGTCCTTGTCGGACGGATGGATGTTGTATTCCGCGCCGTACTCGATCGTCGGCACGCAGACGACGCCGTCCATGTCGGCGGCGGCGAGGTCCTGGTCGACGCGGAAGATTCCCCAGCAGTTGATCGCGGCCTGGTTGCCGCAGTTTTTGTATGTGTCGCGGTAGCGCGGGAGCTGCACCACCACGACCGGCAGGCCTTCGTTGCCGGGGCGCGCGCGCAAGTGCCGGACGAGGGACTTGAGCCTGTTCGGATAGCTGCGGTCGCTGTAGTTCAAGGCATCGGACTCGCCCTGATACCAGACCGCGCCCTTCAACGCGATGTGGTTCGCGCGCGAGGCCATGTAATTGTCGCAGTTGGCGTTCGGCAGCCAGTTCGCGATGTAGGATCCGTTGATCGCCGCCACCACGACGCCGACGGGGACGTTCTCGGCCTTGACCAATTCACGTCCGAAGAAGAATCCGGTGGCGGACATGTTCGTGCATGTCGTCGCCGAGCAGACGGACCATGCGCAGGGAAGTTCCGCATCGGACGCCGAGATGAGTCCCGGGTTCGCGGACGGAAGCATCATCATGCGGAGGCTCGGATAGTCGCAGTCCGCGAGAGCCTTGGACTTCGCCAGTGCATCGACGGTGTAGCGGACGTTGGACTGTCCCGAAATGTACCACACGTCACCCACGACGACGTCGGTGATCGTGACCGTGTTGACGGTGTCGGAGACGACGAGGTCGCGTCCCGTGGCGTTCGCGGCGCCGGGATTGATGGAGACGGAGAAGCTTCCGTCGGACCCCGCGACGGCCGACACCGAAACTCCGCCGAAGGTCACCGTGACTGTAGAGCCGACGGTCGCAGTGCCCTTCACGCAGTTGTTCGTTCCACGCTGCAGGACGCAGTGGTCGGAAATCGTCGTATCGACGACAAGCGAACCCGCGACAGGCGTTATCGGCTCGACCGGTCCGACGGTTCCGCCCG
>JAEEOY010000229.1 GCA_016284515.1 Kiritimatiellia bacterium
GTTGAACGCCTGTCCGTAGATGCCGAGCGTAAGTCCCGGCGCGGCGTCCGTCGGCTGGTGGACGTACGAATGGAGTATCATCCGCGAGATTCCGTGCGCGAAGGCGCGGTCTCCGTACGGCTTGAGGTCGAACGGAGCGTCGGAGTAGAGTCCGTAGCCGGTATACGACTCGCCTGCCACGACCGGCTTCCCGTACAGCACCGCCGCGTGCTGCGGGGAGAAGTGCTTGATCGGCTCGACGTAGCTCATCTTGAACGGATACGTATGCGCGGCGACCTTTGCCCAGAACTCGGTCATCGGAACGTCACAGTACTTGTATGTCTTCAGCACGTCGACCGCGGGCAGGTTGTCCCATCCGTAGATGCCCTCGGACCACAGTTCCATTCCGTTTTCGTGGCACAGCTCTGCGAGGCGCCTGAAGTAGTTGTCGATTATGAGGTCCGAGCACGTCAGGCGGAAGTCGTGCCTAAACGCCTCGCTGTCCTCCGGCGAGCCGACGGTCTCGCCTGCGAGCGCGGGGAGCCACGGTATCGGATCGTACCCGCGGCGCTTCCTGAATTCCTCGGGGAACTTCTCCGTCCATGTCTGGTAGCCGCACTCCCAGGAGTCGACAAGAAAATAGCGGAACGTCTTTCCCGCGTGGCGCCCTGCGGCGTCGAGCAGCCACTTCGGATAGTGCTTGAAGTGCCATTCGAGCGCCGCCGCGTCCATCTTGTCGCATTCAAGTCCGTTCCCCTCCGGAGACGCAGGGTGGTTCTTCTTTCCGTTCGTCGTGTAGCCGAACCGGAATTTCTTCCCGTTCGCCTCTACAACGGCGATCTCCCGGTAGAAGTCGCAGCGTATCTCCGGCTTCACATCGCCGCCGATCTCCTCCCAGACGAGCTCCTTCATCGAAAGCTCGGGCGTGATCCATGGTCCGCCCGACTCGCTCCATCCGTCGCAGTTCGCCGCGCCAATCGTGATTCCGAGCCGCTCCGCCTCGTCCAACGCGAAGCGGAAGAGGTCGAACCACTCCTTCGACGCGAACTTGACCGTGGGCATCGAGCTCTCGTCTATTTCGCGGACGTTCTCCGGCGCGACCTGCTTCATGTTGAACTGGCTGCCGAACGGACGGTATGCGTTGAATATCGTGGCGTTGTCGATCCCCGCGCGCTTCATCGCCTCGAGGTCCCTAGTTATGCCCTCGCGCGTGATGTGTCCGTTCATCCAGTGCCACCAGGTGCCGACGCCGGACTCGCTCTGGCGCTGCGCATCGGCCAAGAGCGGGGTCGTCAGCGAAAGTGCCGCGGATAGGAGAATCTCAAGCTTCATGCCTTTCACCTCCTTATGCTTCCTTCGGCAGCGCCACGCGGTTGCCGGGGAAAAACCTTACGCGCCCCTTGAGCCTGAGCGCCATGCAGAGCGCGTTCACCTTCTCGGCGGGAAGTCCTGTGCGCCTAATGAGAATATCCATCGAGACGCCTTCGGCGTTCACCTCGCGCATCACCATCGCCTCCTCTATTGAGAACGGGGCGCTCGGTGATCGCCCCCTACCGTCGGCGGCTGGCGGGGCGCTCGGCGAAGCAGGGGGCGGCTGGGGCGATGGCGGGGGAGCGGCGCGGCGGATGTGCCGCGGAGCCGGTTTGGTTTCTGTTTTCGGTATCAGCTCCGAAAGCTCCTCCTCTACGTCCGCGGCGTTTCTCACGAGACGCGCGCCGTCGCGGATGAGCGCGTTGCATCCTCCGCTTGCGCGCGCGTCGACGCGTCCGGGAACGGCCATGACGACGCGTCCCATGTCAAGCGCGAGCGAAGTCGTGATGAGGGTGCCGCTCTTGTGCGGAGCCTCCACCGCGACGACGCCGCGCGCAAGCGCAGCAACGACGTGGTTGCGCTGAGGGAAGGTCTGCTGGTCCGGCGGACGCCCAAACGGGAACTCGCTCGCGACAGCGCCGCCCTTCGCGACGATCTCGCGCGCGAGTTCGCGGTTCTCCTCTGGATAGAAGCGGTCCAGCCCTGAGCCAATTACGCCGACAGTCTTCCCGCCCGCGTCAAGTGCGCCGCGGTGGGACTGCGCGTCGATGCCGAGGGCAAGCCCCGAAAGCACCGTCCATCCGCGCGCGGCCAGGTCGCGCGAGATGCGGAACGCCTGCTCGAGTCCGTAAGGCGTCGACCTTCTCGTTCCGACCATCGCCACGCACGGCGAGGAGAGGAGCGACGCGTCGCCCTTCACGTAGAGGGCCAGCGGATGCGAAGGCTGCTCGAGGAGCCGCGGCGGATACGCCGCGTCCGCCGGAGTCACGATCTCGACGCCGTACTTCTTCGCGAGGGCGAACTCCGCGCGGACATCCACATCCCCTCCGGCACGCGCCACCTTGTTGGGCCACGCCTCCCATGCAGCGGCGACGGAACCCGCGGCAAGCGCGAGTTCGGCGACCTTTACGGAGCCGATTTTGTCGGTCAGATTGAAGGCGACGTATGCTTCTCGTTCAGTCAAAATACCCCCTTGATTCTCGGCGGAGAATTATGGTATACTATTCCAGTTTTTTGGCCCCATCGTCTATCGGCTAGGACACGAGCTTTTCATGCTTGGTAGAGGAGTTCGACTCTCCTTGGGGCTGCCAATCCCTAGCAGATCAGAACACGCGGTTGTCGATTAGGCGCGTTTTGCCGCAGTAGACCGCGACCAGCACGCAGACGCCCTTCTCGATCTTCCTGCGAGGCTCAAGCGTCTCTGCATCGACGCACTCGACGTAGTCGACCTTGAGTCCGGCCTTTTCGAGAGAGCGTGCAAGCGACGACAGGCGCGCGCCGGGCTTGAGCGCCCTGAGTCCGCGCGAGATCGCGAGCGCCTTCTCGTGCTCCTCGGGGGAGAGATACGAATTGCGCGACGAGCGGGCGAGTCCGTCCGCCTCGCGCACTATCGGCGCGACGACGATTTTGAGGTCGAAGTTGAGGTCGCGGACCATTCGCCTGATCACCTGCGCCTGCTGGTAGTCCTTCTGCCCGAAGACGGCGAAGTCTGGATGGGCGAGGTTGAAGAGCTTCGCGACGACGGTGCAGACTCCGCGGAAATGCCCCGGACGGCGCGCGCCGCAGAGCCCCTTCGACAGGTCCTCCTCGTTGACGTAGACGGAATGGCGCTCGAGGTACATGTTCGCGGGCGTCGGGAAGAACACGGCCGTAGCGCCTTCAGCGGCGCACTTCGCGAGGTCAGCCTTCTCGTCACGCGGATACTTCTCGTAGTCTTCGTTCGGACCGAACTGCACCGGGTTCACGAAGACGCTTACGACGATCTCGTCCGCGCCGCGCTTCTTCGCCGCGCGTATGAGCGACATGTGTCCGTCGTGCAGCGCGCCCATCGTCGGGACGAGCGCGATCTTCGCTCCCGCGAGCTTGCGCTCGCGGCACCATTTCTGTAGCTTTGCGGGATCTTTGAATACCTTGACGCTTTTCATTTCTTTACCTCTTTATTGAGGAATATTATACCATTTTCCGCCGTGCGCGAATCGTCGGACAGCACAATTCACGTAGCAGGTGACAAGGCAGAGTGAATGCTACTCCTCCGCGAGGCGTAGTTGCGCGGGAAGAAGAATTCGTTGGTTACGCGAAAAGCGAGCGGAGCTTGTCGAGCGTGATGGGCTTGAGTAGGATGCCGGTGAAGCCGCAGGATTCCGCCTTGCCGCGCGCCTCAACGTCCGCAGTGACAAGATAGACGGAAAGCTTCGAAAACTTCGGTGTCTTGCGGATGCTGCGGATGAGTCCGTAGCCGTCAAGCTCCGGCATCCAGAGATCGGAGAACACGAGGTCGATCTTGGGATCGCCGTCCAGCTTCTCCAGCGCCTCTCGTCCGTTCGCCGCCATCACGATATCCGTCACCCCGCATTTCGAGAGCAGCGCCTTGAGGACAGTGCGGTTGACCGCCGAATCGTCGGCGATGAGCACGCGCGACGGCGCGTGCGCGCAGCGCGGCACGCGAACATCGGCCTCCTCCTCGTGAGCCTTCCCCTGGGAGGTCTTGACGTTTCGGAGCGTCACGGTGAAGGTCGAGCCGACGCCCACTTCGGAGTGGACGGACAGGTCGCCGCCCATGAGCGAGGCGAGACGGTGGCATATCGGCAGCCCCAGCCCCGTTCCGTCGCGGTGGTTCTTGTCGACAACCTGGACGAACGGCTGGAGTATGCGGGAGATGTTCTCCTTCGTAATGCCCTTTCCGGTGTCCGAGACGGAAATGGTCAGCGTGCCGTCGTCCTGCCAGTCGGCCTGTACCGTCACAGAACCCTTGTCCGTGTACTTGTACGCATTCGAGAGCAGGTTGAAGATTATCTGCCTGATGCGCTGCGGGTCGAGTTCCAGCACCGGCATCTCGCCGATCTCCGTCTTGAGCGATATCGACTTGCAGGAGCGCGCGATTTCGCACGCGGCGACGACTTCGCACACAAGCTTCGGCACGTCGGTCGGCTCGGTCAGTATCTCAAGCTTCCCGCACTCCATCTTCGAGAGGTCTAGCATGTCGTTCACCAGTCGCGCGAGCACCTTTCCGCTGGAGCGGATCGACGTGATGTAGCTTCTGCGCTCCTCCTCGTCCGAAACGCCCTGGTCGAGCAGGTCCGAAAAGCCGATGATGGCGTTGAGCGGCGTGCGGATGTCGTGCGACACCGTGGAGAAGAAGAGGCTCTTCGCCTGCGCGGCCTTGCGCTCGGAATCGAGCTGCGCCTCGTAGTCGCGCGCCAGCATCTCCTTCTGGTGCATTTCGTCCCGCACCTCCTCGACGAGGAACACGTGCAGAAGGCAGCAGCCAAGGAGGCATCCGAGAGAGAAATACGGCAGCAGCGCGTTGGAGTACTGCAGCGTGATGGCCGCCAGCATCGTCAAGCCGAAGATGAACACCATCTTGTTGTGCCGGCGGTTGTTGTCTTCCGACCGGATGAACTCGAACAGAGCAAGCCCCGATCCCAGGGCATTGAATCCGATCAGGAGCATGTGAACAAGGTCTCTTAGCGGTCCCGTGTAGTACTCGCCGTTGACGTCCACGCCGAACAGGCACTCGTTGAATCCGTTCACAAGCAGCACGGCAATGAAGACCGTCAGTAGCCCGCGCCCCATCCATATCATCATCGACCGCACCCACCTGGCCATCTCCAGGTAGACAACGACAAAGCGGGTCCAGGCAAACAGCGAGACCGCCAGCATCACGAAGTAGAAGACAGTGTCGGCGTAAAGAAGCCTGGCCAGCCTGAACTCTGCGAATATGCCCCAAAGCACATCTACCATGAAGGAGAAAAGAAGGCATACCAGGAATATGCGGTACTCCAGCGCGCCGGAGCGCACCCTAAGGTTGCGCCAGTTCGCAAGCTGATGCCAGTTTACGATGACATGGATGACAAGCACCAGACTCGTGAATGCTGTATAGAAGTAGAAGTAGTTCTGCATCGCATCACTCCTCTCTGCAGCACATTATAGCAAATTTCAGGTCCAAAAAGCGAAAAACTTCATCGGACATGAATATTTTTGTTGCCGCTGCAAGCGACTCGCCATGGCGTCTCGTAGCAAACGGGGGCTTGCCTGGCGCCTATTCAAACTCCAACTCGGCGGATTCGGCGGCTTTGCGGCCGATGTCGTAGACGCGCTGCATGACGTCAGGGTCGTGGCAGACGCGGGAGATCTCGAGCGGCTCCTTCGGCGCGATGAGAATGGCCGCGCCTGCGGCCACGCGCGCGTCGATGTACTCGAGGGCCTCGTTGTACCAGACGTGGCGCGTCATAAGCGCCCGGTAGACGGCAGGATGGCGGCGAAGCAGCGGCTTCATCAGGCGGATTTTGTTCGTCGGAAACTTGCGGTATCCGTGCGGACGCGTCGTGACCACCACGTTCCGCTCGTAGCCGATCGACTCGAAGTAGCGCAGCGGGATGCCGTCCGAGAGCCCGCCGTCGAGATAGAGCCCGGCGTCGATCTCAACCGGACGCGACACCACCGGCATCGATGCGGAGGCGCGTATCCAGTCGAACGCGCGCTCATCGGCCTTGTCTAGGCGCCTGTACACCGCCCTTCCCGTCGCGCAGTCCGTGGCGACAATGTGGAACTCCATCGGATTCGCCTCGTATGCCGCGGCGTCGAACACGTCAAGCTCCAGCGGAAGCGTCCGATAGCAGAACTCCGCGCCGAAGAGGTCGCCCGTCGTGAAAAGCGACTTCCACGAGCAGTAGCGCGGATCGCGGGCGAAGCGTTTGTTGTAGCGGATGACGCGTCCGACCTGCCCCGACTTGTAGTTGCATCCGAAGCATGCGCCTGCGGAAACGCCGACAAGCCCGTCGAACTTCACACCGCGCTCCATCAGGACGTCAAGGACGCCGGCCGTGAAGAGCCCGCGCATCGCCCCGCCTTCAAGTACAAGCCCACGCTTCAACGCTCAAACATCTTTCATTTGCCGTCACGCCCTACCCTCAAATCCTCCTGCCGAGGTCGAAGGCGGCCTTCATGAACTTCGTCTTCTTCACGGCTCCGGGTTCGTAGACGCCTCCGGCCTTGAGGAAGCCCTTGATCTTCGCGCCCTCGAAACAGTCGACGAAACCCTGAAGCGGCGCCTTCACGAGATCCCAGTCCATGTTCTCCGCCATCGTCGCGACGAGATAGTACGGCTTGCCGTTCGGCTCGGGCCACTTAGCGACGCAGCGGTCGAAGAGCGCCTTGAGCTGTCCGGCGATCGAGAAGTAGTAGACGGGCG
Organism: Kiritimatiellia bacterium; assembly: GCA_016284515.1. Classification (GTDB taxonomy): domain Bacteria; phylum Verrucomicrobiota; class Kiritimatiellia; order RFP12; family UBA1067; genus UBA1067. The sequence continues at coordinate 6,701 of JAEEOY010000229.1, forward strand.
TGCCGAAGACGACGGCGTCCGCCTTGCATATCTTCTCGACGATTGCGTTCGCATCGTCCTTGATCACGCACTTGCCGAGCTTCTGGCAGGCATAGCAGCCGGTGCAGAATCCGATCTTCCTGTCCTTGAGCCGGACGACCTCGGCCTTGTTGCCCGCGGCCTTCACGCCCTTCGCGACTTCCTGGCAGAGCGCATGGGAGTTGGAGTTCGGACGGAACGACGCCGAGATGATCAGCACGTTCTTGATTCGCTTTGCTGCCTTCTTCGTGGACATAACTTAACCTCCGTTGTGTTTTCAAGTTGATGCGCGGACACACACTCATTTGACATTATATCATTTCCCTGGCCCTCAGGATGAACTGATTTCGGAAGTTTTAATGCAACAAAAACAAAGTTAGCCTGGCTGCCGCGGAGTTCGGCGTCTCCCCCATCAACATCAATTCGTGCGACGCGGCGGCTTTCGACGCAGAGAGCGATTTAAGATCATCATATCCGTCCCTTCAGCAAGGTCCAGACCACTGCGACGACGAGGGCGGGGAGCAGGTTCGCGACGCGGATCTTCTTCTCGTGCCACAGGATGTTCCATCCGACGCAGAAGATCAGCACGCCGCCTACGAGCGAGATCGCGTCCAGGACATCAGGCGTCATTATCGGACGAAGCAGGCTGGATGCAAGCGTGATCGAACCCTGGAAAAGCAGGATAGGAATCGCGGAGAACATGACGCCCTTTCCGAGCGACGCCGTCAGCGCAATGGTAAATATTCCGTCCATGACGGACTTGAGGTACAGGAGCGACGGATCGCCCTTGAGTCCGTCCTCAAGGGCGCCAAGTATCGCCATCGCCCCGATGCAGAAAGTGAGCGAGGCGGTGACGAATCCGTCGAGGAACTTATTGTCGCGCTCGTTGTGCGACACGCGCTTCAGCCATTCGCCGAAGCGCTCCATCTTTCCGTCGATGTCCACAAGCTCGCCCGCGACCGCGCCGATGGCAAGCGACATGACGAGCATCAGCGCGCCGCGCGCCTCGAGCGATCCGCCTTCGACGGGGACGAGCATCTTTGAGAACGTCCCTCCCGCGCCGATGAACATTGTTCCGACAGCCATCCCGGAGACAAGCGTCGCCTGGACGCGCTTGGAGATGAACGATCCTACCGCCAGACCGACAAGCCCTCCGGCGACTATCGCCGCGGAATTAACTATTGAGCCTATCCCCGTCATTGCCTAATTAGCGAAAAGGAAGGGCCGTAATCGGTATTGCGGCCCTTTGTCTCAATTCTGTCAGAGCGCCTTGAAGCGGTACTCTGTCGAAGTCTTGTACGTCTCGCCGGGACGGAGCGTCGTGGACGGGAAGTCGGGACGGTTCGGCGAGTTGGGATAGTGCTGCGTCTCGAGCGCGAGCCATCCGCGGTGGACCATCTGCTTGCCGCCCTTCATCGTCCAGGAGTCCTTGATGAAGTTGCCGGCGTAGAACTGGAGTCCGGGCTGGTCGGTCCACACCTCGACGGCGCGCTTCTCGCCGCGGAGCTCCGCCGCCTTGCGGAATCCCTTTCCGTTCAGGCACCAGTTGTGGTCATAGCCGGGGCCGAACTGCAGCACCTCGTCCGGATCGTCGATGCTCTCGCCGACCTTGCGGAACGCGCGGAAGTCGAACGGGGTGTTCGCGACAGACTTGGGCGCGCCGACAGGCGCGAGGTTCTTGTCGACAGCAAGGAAGGTATCCGCGTCGATCATGAGATCCTGGTCGAGAATCGTGCCCTCGCCGTTCATGTTGAAGTAGACGTGCTGCGTGAGGTTGAGCGGAGTCGCCGCGTCGGTCGTGGCCTCATAGTCAATGCGCCAAACGTTCTCGGGCGTGATCGTGTAGGTGACCTTCGCCTTGACGTTGCCGGGGAAGCCCTGTTCGCCGTCGGGGAAAGCCTTCTCGAACACGATGCCGACAACGCCGCTCTTCGAACACTCGAAGGTCTTCGCGGACCAGACGTACGCATCCCATCCGCGCGTTCCGCCGTGCAGCGCCGCATCGTGGTCCTTGTCGCTCACCGGCACGGTGTAGTCCTTGCCGTCAAGCGAGAACTTGCCCTCGGCGATGCGGTTGCCGTAGCGTCCGATGATCGCGCCGAAGTAGGGATCGGTGTTCTCCCATCCGGACGGCGAATCGAAGCCGATCGTAACGTCGACAAGCTCGCCCTTCGCGTCGGGAACCATCAGGTTGACGACCTTGCCACCGTCATCTGTGACGTCAATGACGAGTCCGCCCTTGCCCTTGAGCGTGTAGAGCGTGGCCTTCTCGCCGTACTTCGTTTCGCCGAACGGGGCGGACGAAACGGACGTCTTGCAATCCTTGCACATGCAGCCCGCGAAAGCGGCGGACAGCGCGACCATCATCAGCTTCTTCATCTTTTACCTCCTTGTTGTTTCAAAATCCCCCCGCGGCGCGGACGCATCAGACGAGTCCGCGCTTGATGAGGTGCTCCGCGATCTCGACGGCGTTGAGCGCCGCGCCCCTGAGGAGCTGATCGCCGGATACGAACATCTCGAGCCCCTTCTTGTCGTCGCGGCTGATGTCCTGGCGGATGCGTCCCGCGAGGACGTCGTACTTTGCCGTCGCGTCGAGCGGCATCGGGTATCCGCCGTTGAGCGGATCGTCAACAACCCTCACTCCCTCGCACTTCGAGAGAATCTCGCGCGCCTCGGCGGGGGTGATGTCGTTCTCGAACTCGAGGTTGAGCGACTCGGAGTGGGCGCGCGCGATCGGAACGCGGACGCACGTGCAGCTGAGCTTGAGCCCGGGATGGTGGAGCATCTTGCGCGCCTCGTTGCGCATCTTGAGCTCCTCGAGTGTGTACCAGTTCTCCTCGTCGAACTTGTCGATGTGGGGGATCAGGTTGTACATCAGCTGGTGCTGGAACGCCTTGACCGTCAGGGGCTCTCCCTTCGCGTATGCGTGGATCTGGTCCTCGAGCTCGTTGAGGCCCGGCTGGCCCGCGCCGGACGCAGCCTGGTAGGTGGAGGCGATGAGGCGCTTAAGGCCCTTAGCCTTGTGGAGAGGGGCGACAGCCTCGAGCATGATGGCCGTCGTGCAGTTGGGGTTCGCTATGACGCCCTTGTTCCAGTCGAGGTCTTCTGCGTTCACCTGCGGGACGACCAGCGGGACCTCGGGATCCTGACGGAAAGCGCGCGAATTGTCGATCATCTTCGCACCGGCCTTGACTACGGCGTCCTTGAGCTGGATCGCCACATCCGTCTTGCCCGCGAAAAGGACGATGTCGAGTCCCGCGAACGAGTTCTCGTCCGCCTTCTTCACATGATACGTCTCGCCGAGAATCTGCTCGTCGCGCTCGCGCGACGCAAAGACCTGGACCTGCCCCTTAAGCGGGAATGCACGCTCCTTGAGAACCTTGATCATCTCGGTGCCGACAGCACCGACACCCACGAGACCTACGCTGTACTGCTTCATTTTTCTCTGTTGCCTTGAGATTTGTAGAGTTTATCTTTCGTTCTGAGATATTATCGGGGCGCGACTCGCCGCGCTTAACTGCATATTATAGCAAAAAATGAACGCGCGTGCGCAGAACCCGTCAGTCAAGCATCTCACGCGGAAATTTTAAGGCAGCAAACGTGCGCCGCAGACCGGACGCTAGAGCGCTAGCAGCTCCTCGCGGAGGAACTTGCACGCAAGCGCCGTGGAGCGTCCGCTCGCATCCAGCATCGGATTGAGCTCCACGTTGTCCAGCGCGACCACGTTAAGACGCGAGCACACGAGCAACACGTCCTTCACAAGACGCGAATACGAAAGCCCGCCCGCCTCCTGGGTCCCCGTCCCGGGAAACTCCGAAGGATCGAGGACATCCATGTCGACGGTCAGGTACACCGGCGCGCCGGGGCCGATAGATTCCACGACCGAGGCGAGCGTTTCGTCAGAGAAAAGCTCAGTCGTGACGTGTCCGTCGCGCATGAACTGCCTCTCGTCGCGCGTCCCGGAGCGGATTCCGAACTGGAAGATGCGTCCGTCGCCGAGGATGTCGTGGCAGCGCCTCAGCACGCACGCGTGCGACAGCGGATTGCCGAGGTAGTCCTCGCGTAGGTCCGCGTGAGCGTCGAAGTGGATGATGCGCAGGTCGGGATGCCGCCTGGCCGCCGCGCGCACCGAGCCGAGCGTGACGAGATGCTCGCCGCCGAGGAGGAACGGAACCTTCCCCGCCGCGAATATCTCCTCCGCGCGCTCCTCGATCATAGCGAGCGCGGGCTCGGGGGCTCCGAACGGAAGCTCGATGTCACCCGAGTCGAACACGCTCGCGTCCTCCTCGAGGTCGCGGTCCTGCAGCATAGAGTACGTCTCGATTCCGAACGACTCCGCGCGCATTGCCGCTGGTCCGAAGCGCGTGCCCGGACGGAACGACGTCGTCGAGTCGTACGGCGCCCCGAACAGCACGATGCGCGCCTCTTCAAATTCCCTGCCGCATCCGATAAACTGGTTGGCCTGTGCCTTCATGTCTTATTGTTCCTTCAGTTGTTCATCACAGCCGCGAAGCGAAGTCGTCGTAGCCGAAGGTGCGAAGCGTCTCCTCGCGCCCGTCTTCGTGCCGCAGCACGATGTCGGGCAGGTTGATTCCGTTGAACGTATTGTTCTTCACCATCGAGTAGATCGCCATGTCCTCGAACGTCACCACGTCGCCCTCCTTAAGCGGACGGTCGAACGCGTAGGTGCCGATCTCGTCGCCGGCGAGGCACGTCGGGCCGCCGAAGCGGTAAAGATTCATGGTCCGTGGCTCGTGGCTTGCAGGGTCGTGGATGGTTCCGCCGACGACGCGCGGGGTATAGGGCATTTCGATGACGTCCGGCATGTGGCACGCGGCGCTCGTGTCTAGTATCGCGTTCGCTATCCCGTCCGCACCCTTCGGCTGTATCTCGAGGATGCGCGACTCGAGCGTGCCGGCGTTGAGCGCAATTGCCTCACCTGGCTCGAGGTAGACATCGAGGTGCGGATGCCGGGACCGGAACGAGTTGACGAGCTCAACGAGTCCGTCAACATCGTAGTCCGTCCGCGTGACGTGGTGGCCACCTCCGAAATTCACCCACTTGAGTCCAGGCAGCATGTCGCCGAACTTCTCCTCGAATCCGGCAAGGACCTTCCTCAGCTCCTCAACACCCTGCTCGCAGAGGCAGTGGAAATGCAACCCATCAATCTTTGTGGCCAAGAATCCCGACGCATCAAGCGCCGAGCGTGTCGTGCCAAGCCGCGACGAGGGGCGGCACGGATCGTACGCAGGCGTCGTCGCGACGGAGACCTCGGGGTTCACCCTAAGACCAACCGAGACGCCGCGCCTCCTTGCCGTCTCGCCGTACAGCGAAACCTGGCGCGGCGAGTTGAAGACGATGTGGTCCACAAGCGAAAGGAGCTCGTCAATCTCATCCGCGGCGAAGGCCGGAGCGAAGACATGCGTCTCCCCGCCGAAGTTGTCGTGTCCGTGCCTCGCCTCGAAGAGCGAGCTCGCCGTCGTCCCGGCGAGGTATTTCGCGCAGAGCGGATACGTCGCCGCGCAGGAATACGCCTTCTGCGCGAGGAGTATCTTCGCGCCCGTCCTGTCGGACACTCCCTTCAGGATCTCAAGATTGCGTCTCAGCGCCCTTTCGTCTATCACGTATCTCGGCATGCGAAATGAATTTGAATGGTGGATGATTAATGGCGAGTGTCTTTGGCAAGAAGCCCGGTCGTCCATTCGCCGATAGTCTTCGTGGAGACTTCGGAGAATCCGAGCGCGGCAAATGCGCCGCGGACTTCGGGATAGAGTTCGTTGAGGATTCCGGAGACGACGAGCGTGCGCTTCACGTAGGACGCGATCTCCGCGGCGAAGGCGATGAGGAGCGGACCGAGGATGTTCGCGACGACGATGTCCGCCGGCGCGAACGGCGCCTCCGCGGAACCTACGTCGCGGCCCTGCAGCGCAAGGTCGGGGTAGAGTCCCTTCGACGCCTCTATCGTGTCGTCCAGCGTGACGGCGCCCTTCCCGAGCGCGAAGAGGGAGTATTCCACCTTTACGCCGTTGAGCTCGGCGTTCTCGCGCGACGCGTTCACCGCGTCTTCGTCGATGTCGAAGCCAGAGACGGGCGCGCAGCCGAGCTTCGCCGCGGCGATGGAGAGTATCCCGCTGCCGCATCCCATGTCGAGGAAGGACGGCTTCGCCGTTCCGCGTTCCCATGCACTCGTCAGCTCGTCGATGTACTCGAGGCAGGCCTTGGTGGTCTCGTGCTTGCCGGTGCCGAAGGCGAGGCCGGGATCGAGCACAAGCGGAATGCGCGCGCGCATGTCTGGATCGGGCGACGCCTTGAAGTCGTCGAACTCCCAAGTCGGGACGGTCACGAGCCGGCGCGCGATCTTTTCCGTCTTGAAATGGCGGCGGTAGGAGAGCTTCCAGTCCTCGTCCGGAACCTCCGCCGTCTCCACGGCCGAGTCGCATCCGACGACGCGGAGAGCGTCCGCAAGCCTGCGCGCCGCCTCGGGAGCCTCCGCGGCGTCCGCAAGGTAGATGCGCATCTCCGTCTCGTCGGACTCGATGTCGTGGTATGAGGACAAAACGAAATCCCCTCCGTCGAATACTTCGAAGAGGGGATCTGCGTATTGCTCTTTTACCGAGCAGTGGACTTTCGTCATTACTTTGCCGCCTTGGCGACGAGCTTCTTGACGACCGTCGGCCTCTGGACGAGGATGCGGACGTCATCGGCGTCCATCTTTGCGACCTTCTCGGCGTCCATGCCCATCTTCACGAGACGGGCGCGCTGAGCCTTGCTCTTGCGAGCCTTGCCAGCGGGAGTCTTGCACGGACGAACGTGGGATTCCTTGCGGAGTGTACGACCTGTACCCATGTCACACCTTCTCTTTCTTCTTAATGCGAGGCTCAGGCCTCGACGATCGTGACGACCTTGCCGTCCTTTATGAACTTAACCTTGCCGTCCTTGAGGGCGAAGAGCGTGAAGTCGCGGCCCTGGCCGACGTTCTTGCCGGGATGGATCTTGGTTCCGCGCTGGCGGACGATGATCGAGCCGGCCTTGAGGAGCTGGCCGTCATACGCCTTGACGCCGAGATACTGCGGATTGGAGTCGCGTCCGTTGCGGGCAGATGCAGAAGTAGCCATTTTTCAATACCTCCCTTACGCGATTGCCTTGACGGTGGCGACGGTCAGCTGCTGGCGGTGGCCGACGAGACGACGGTCGCCTTTCCTGCGCTTCGCCTTGAAGTTGTAGACCTTCTTGCCCTTGATGACGCCGTCGACCGAAAGGACGACCTTCGCGCCTTCGACGTAGGGCTTGCCAACCTTGAGGGTCGTGCCGTCGCTGACCGCGAGAACGGTCGTGAGCTCGGCATCCTGACCCGGCTCGATCGCGATCTTTTCAATCTCGATCTTGTCGCCGACCTTGACAAGCGTCTGCTTGCCGCCGGCTTCGAGAACAGCGTATGCTTCCATTTTGTTTACTTTTCCTTTTCTTCCGCATTCCTTGTGGTTCATCCACGAAATGCTGGAAGGAATAGTATACTATATTTTAGCATTCGCCGTCAATGGGGCAAATTAACAATTTTAGCCCGATCAGAAGTCGAGGTTCCTGACGTTCAGGGCGTTGTCCTCGATGAACTTGCGGCGCGGCTCAACCTCATCGCCCATGAGGAGCGAGAACATCTGGTCAGCTGCCACTGCGTCGTTGAGCTTCACGCGGAGCATGTGCCGCGTCTCGGGGTTCATCGTCGTCTCGTAGAGCTCCGTGTCATCCATTTCGCCGAGACCCTTGAAGCGGTAGATCGAGAGCCCCTGCTTGCCGTGCGTCCTGACGTCGTCGAGCAGCTTCTTGAGCTGCCCGACCGCGGGCGCCGAACCGTCCGCCGGAACAGTCCCGAAATAGTCGTCCGGACCGTACCCGAACGCGGAGAGAGAGGAGAACTGCTTCTTGAGCATCGACGCGCCCGAACCCGTAGCGCCCTCCTGGCGGACGAGCTCCTCGGGGCGGAACCCGCGCTCCTCGACCATCTTGCACGTCGCCTCGATCTCGGCGAGGAGCGTCATGAGCGCCTTCGCGCGCTCAGGCTCGAGCGCCGCGCCGTCCTTGCCCTTCACCTCGAAGTCGTCGAGCCCGAGCGTAAGTAGCTTCTGCGTGAGCTCGCCGTCCGTCAGGACGTACTCGATCTTCTTCTTGCGCTCGACCTTGTAGAGCGGCGGCTGTGCGAGATAGACGTAGCCCTTCTCGATGAGCTCGGGCATCTTGCGGTAGAAGAACGTGAGGAGAAGCGTCCTGATGTGCGCGCCGTCGACATCGGCATCGGTCATGAT
>JAEEOY010000230.1 GCA_016284515.1 Kiritimatiellia bacterium
GGCGGGTTCTCCGTGAAGAAGTCCTCCTTCAAGGTCTCGCCGCGAAGCCTGCGTATCGTCTCCTCGCGCTCGTCGGCCGGCGTGTCGCCCGTGACGATGGCGCACTCCTCGCCGGAGAGCTTCTTTATCGTCGATGCGACCTTCCTGCAGTGCGCGACTGACGTGCAGAAGACGAGGCAGGCCTGTCGATCCTTCGTGAGCCGCACTATCTCCTCGCAGGCGGAGCTGACGAGCCTGTCCTCTCCCATGAGCTTCTCGACGTCCTCCGCCACGAACTCGCCCGCGCGGATGTGCAGGCCGTCCGTGTCGGGCGAGTGCTTCCCCGCCTTCGCGGTGATGTTCGAGATGTAGCCACGGTTGATCAGCTCCTTGACGCCGATCTCGTAGCACACCTCGTTCAGGAGGTTTTCCGGCTTGCAGATGAGCCCGCCCTGCGTCCTGTAGGGAGTCGCCGTCCAGCCGATAAGTCGCACGCGGGGATTGACCCGCTTTGCGGCCTCGAGGAAGGTGCGGTAGCGACCCTCGCCGTCCGGCGGCACCATGTGAACCTCGTCGATCATGACGAGGTCGAACGGCCTGAACGCCTCGATCTTGTTGTACACCGACTGGATTCCCGCGACGATGACCGGCGCGTCCGTCTCGCGGCTGTCGAGCCCGGCGGAGTACACTCCGACCTTCAGCTCGGGGCAGATGGAGCGGAGCTTCCCCGCGTTCTGCTCGACCAGTTCCTTGACGTGGGCAAGGATCATCACGCGCCCCTTCCAGAGCGTCACCGCGTCCTTCGCCACCTGCGCTATGCAGAGCGACTTGCCACCGGCGGTAGGAATGACCACGCATGGGTTCGTCTCCTTCTCGCGGAGGTGCGCGTAGACGGAGTCAACCGCCTCCTGCTGGTAAGGGCGCAACGTGTACATGGACGAGGCCTCCTTCGATTGGGTCGAGCATCTCCATTTCGAGACGCCGGACGAGAGAGTCGTCCTCCAGGAGCCCCGCGTTGACGAGGGCGTCCTGAAGCGACTTGAGCAGATTGTCGAGATCCCGCCTCCGTCTGTCGGGCGGATAGCAGTCGAGCGCAAGGCGGACCTTCCCGGTGAACTTCGGATAAAGCCCCCCGAGTCGGCTCACGACCATGCGGCGGTACTTTCGACCCTCGCGGCTGATGAGCACGCGAGGGCCTACGTGCCGGTAGTAGTTGTTGACCGAGGGAGGCCAGGGGAGGTCGAATTCTACCTCGCCCACGGCGCGGCTCCTGAAGCCTGCGGCGACTTCTGCGCCGTCTGCGCGGCGGGGGCGGGCTTCGCCTTGTATGACTTGACGACGTTCCGCGTCGGGTCGTTCCTGTCGATGCCGACGGCGATGAGAAGCGGAAGGTCGTGGAGCTGCGCGGTGTCCGTGAGGTTGGCGACGCCCACCGCCTTGCAGAGGCTCGCAAGCTCCTCGCGCCCGATGCGCTGCGCCTCCACCTTCGGATGCTCGTAGTTGATCCAGACGAAGACCTTGCGCCCCTTGGCGGGACCTTCGGACAGGATCTCGAACGTGAGGTTGATGCCCATGCCGAGGCCGTTCTTCGTGGCCTTCATCTCCGAATCGGTGATGATCGCCTCGTATGTGCCGGACGGGATTGCGTCGCGGGAGGTCGTGTCGATCTCCGCCGCGTTGAAGTTCAGTTGTGCCATGATTGGATTCCTTTGTGTTTGGGAATGAAAAAAGGGAACCCGCGCCGACCGGCATGGATTCCCTTGCTTTCATGATGTGCTTTGCCTTACTTCTTGGAGCCGGCCTTCATGCCGTCCATGAAAGCCGTCCACGAGAGAGCCATCTCCGTGGGAAGAGAGTAGCGGTTCTTCGCGTTGAACGCGGGAGAGCCGTTTGTCCTGATGACGCGCTCGCCGCCGTCAGCTCCGACTGGTGCGGCCTTGCCGGTCGTCGAGTCGATGCGCATCCTGCGGGTCGCGAAGAGGACGGCGTCCGCCCACTCGCAGACGAGCGAGTTCGCGGCTTTGTGGAGGCGCGGCTGGTAGCGGTCGTATGCGGGATGCTCCGGGTCCTCGAACCTCTCCACCTTCGCGTGGGCGACGAGGATCACCGCCATCTGGCGCTTCGCGCGGATCTCGTTCAGGAGCTTCACGATCTCGCGCC
>JAEEOY010000231.1 GCA_016284515.1 Kiritimatiellia bacterium
CGCTCGATGACGCGGATGAGGTGCCCGGGATCGCGGAAGTGCCTGTCTGTGAGGCCTACCTTTCCCTTGCGCTCGACGTAGATGTGGCGGTAGTCGATCACCATGATCTCGGTGATCGAGTCGTCCGCGATCAGCGGCTCGAGCGGTCCGAGGCGGAGCATGTCCTCCATCGTCTCGCGGCGGAGCTCCCCGATCACGTCCTCCCCGAGCCCCTCGAGCTCAGGGATCCCGCGCGCGACAATCTCGTCAAGAGACGCGCCGATGCGTCGCTCCAGCTCCTCCACGTCCGCGGACGTCGAGTCGCCGAGGTTGCGCGACAGGCTCGCGAGCGCATGGGAGTAGAGGATGTCTGAAGCGGACTCGCGGCGGCTCTTGCGTTCGCCGGACACCTCGCACGCTACCTCGAACTCGAAGTCGCCGACCTTTATTGACGCCTTCCCGACGAGCGCCTCGAGCGCCGTGCGGCGTCCGTTGACCTCGAGCCGCCCGTCCGCCGCCGCGTCGCCGATCCACCACACGCTTCCGTGCGGAGCGAACGAAACCTGCTGCGGCGCGAGCGCGTACTCCGACGACACGACCACGTCGCACGACGCGGCCGAGCCGAGGGTGAACACCTCGCCGTCCTTTCCCTCCTGCGGCGTGAGCGTCGCGATGCGCTTGCCGCCCTGCGTGAATATAAGCGGCTTCATCACGGCATTTCCACCTCGACCTTGCGGTCCTTCATCTCGTTCATGCGCACGGCGGCGCCCTCGCTCCCGTCGTCTATCGCCCAGTCGACGGTGACGACGAGAAGCATCTCGTTCATCTTGAGGTCGTCGTTCGTGTTGCCGAAGAGCCTCTCGCCTATCCAGGGTATCTTCGACAGCCACGGCGTGCCCTTCTTGTCCTCGCTCTCGTAGTTGTACTTGTAGCCGGAGAGCATGATGGACTCGCCCGGGCGCACCAGGTACTTGGACTTCGTCTGGTAGCGCGATATCTCGATGTCCGCCGAATCGCGCGTGATCGGCTGCTTGTTGTCGAGGGTGAAGTCGAGGTTGACGGTGTTTTCGTCGACGATGAGCGGAGTCGTCTTGATTATGTATCCGTACTCGATCGACACCAGTTCGCCGCTCGAGCCCATGCCCGGCGTAGTGGACCTGTGGATCGTGCCGCCGTTTTGGAACTCGGCCTCTATTCCGCTCTGCGTCGAGAGCGTCGTCGAGTACACGCTCTTCGCCGCGCCGCTCCTCTTGAGAAGGTTCACCGTCGCCTTCACGCCGTCGACCTTGACGTTCGCGCCGCCGGACCACGCATGCTTCCAGTCGCCGTCCTTCTTCGCGTCGCCCGTGATGGTGCGCGTGATCGCCGACTCCAGCGACTGGCTGTCGGTCGGGGTCCTGGTCGGATCGCCGCCCTGCGCGCCCTGGGACATCTCGTAGCCGGTCTTGGTGCTGCCGCTGTCCTTGCCCTCGTGGGTGCGCCCCCACGAACTGGAGCCGCCCGTGTTCTTCGAGTGCTGGTAGCCGAAGTTCCAGTCGGCGGACGCGGTTATCGAATCGGGGCCGGAGAAGCCGAGGTTGCGCGACATCGTGTCGCTGTACGCGACGAACTCAATGCTGATCAGGATCTGCTGCTTGTATATGCGGAGGTTGTCCGTGTTGACCGTTATGCCGGGGAAGTCCTTGACGAATCCCTCGACGCGCTTCTTGAGCTGCTCGATGGACTGCGTGTCGTACATCCTGCCGGAGAGGCACACCTCACGTCCGACGACGTTCACGGCGATGTTGGTTATCGCCGAGCGCGCGAGGAAGTCCTTCACGAGGTCTCCGACCTGCGCCGTCGAATACGTCACCTGCGTCACGATGCGGGACGTGTCGAGCGCCTTCGCGGTCTCGACGCGGCGCAGCGTGTCGACGTTCGCGGTGGAGCCGCCCACAACGACCTTGTCGCCGATGATGGAGATCGATATCTCGGGATCCTCGGAGAACATCCCCCTGAGGACGTCCCAGTAGGAAGGCACCACCGTGACCGTTCGCGCGGCGTATACGCCGCGCTCGTCAACGTACGAAAGCTGCGCCTCGCCGAGCCGCACGCCCGAGACGACCGCCTCGCCGCTCTCCCTGAGCGCCGCGATGAACACGGAGTCGTTCGAGCTCCTCACCGACGTCGCCTTGAGCGCGTCCGTAGCGACGGTCTCGCTCTCCACGACCGTCATGTCCGGAAGCTTGCGGACGACCGCCGCGTCCGACGCGAACGCGGCAAGCAGCGCCGCACCAGCGATCACAAATGTTTTACCAGCTCTCATTTTCCGCCTCCTCCTTTTCACTAATGACTAACGACTAACAACTAACGACTACTGAAACGACTTCACCGTCTCGCCGAACGAGCTGCCCGGCGCGACCGTCACTCCGGTGCGGTCCTGCGTCGTCTTCGTGTCGCGCATGTTCCTGAGCAGATACGTGATCTGGCCCATCGTGCGCGCCTGCACCAGCATGATCGCCGCCTTCGTCGGGAGCGAGAGCGTCATCGTCCCGTATCCGGACGACTCGCTCTGGAGGTCGTACTCGCGGTCGGTCGCGATGACGGGGACGTTCTGCAGTATCACGCTCGAGACGATGCGCGAGCCCGTCTCCTTCGCCGCCTGGCCGGTGACGAGCCCGAGCCCCTCCTCCGTCGCGGTCAGGACGACGTCGATGCGGCTGCCGGGCTTTATGAAGCCGCAGACGGAGCTCACCGAGTCGACCGGAACGGTGACGGCGCGGCATCCGTCCGCGATGAGGTCCGTGAACGGCGTCTTCGGCTCCGTCTCGATGTCGATCCAGAAGACGGGCGTGTTCGCCGCGATGAGGCGCTTCGCCTTGCGCTTCACGATCTTCTCGATTGCGTCGGAAAGCGCCTTCTGGTAGCCGGGGTCGTCCTTCGCCGGAAGCGCTATGTGCATGTTGGAGAGCGACTCGAACGGTATCTCCGCCGAGCCGAGCATCTCCTCGCCTATCTCCGACCCCTCCTTGATCTCCATTGTCGCGACGAGTATCGACGCCTTGGGCGTCGGCGCGACAGCGGTCTTCGTCGCGATGTACTTGTTCACGGCAATGACCGCGAACAGCCCCACCAGCACCGCCGCGACCGCGGCGATCTTTGTGTTGTTGTCAGTCTTCATTTGTCTTTCCTTTCTTTGAAATGTAGGCTTCGTCGTCGGTAAAGCGGTAGTCGACGTCGCATTCGAAGCCGCCCGGACGCTGCACGGCCTCGAAGTGCATGGTCAGGTTCTGCTTCGTCCAGCCGGACTTCGGCGCGCCGTCCGGGGCGTTCGGAAGCCGCGCCTCGGTCCATCCATGTTTTCCCGCCGCGTCCTCCACGGCCTTCTCCGCCGACTTCGCGGACATGTCGGCGACGCAGTGCACGATGAACGCGGCGCCTTCGCCGCGCTCGACGAGCTCCGTGAGGAGCGGGCTCCCCACCACGACGTCGCGCACCACGGCCGGCATCATGTCCTTCACGTGCCTCGCCGAGCGCCGCGCGAGGATGTCGGGCGTCACCGTCTCGCCTTCGGACGGAACGAGTTCCGCCGGGACGACGAAGTCCTCCATCAGCGAATCGTCGCCTACTACCGGCCTGATCTCCCTGAGGACAATGGACCCCTCCGGCGTCTTGTACACGCGCTCCATCCCCGAAAGATTCTTCAGCTCGAGCGCATTCTCGTCGTCCAGCCTCTCCCAACCTGCGCTCAGCGCCTTCTGCTCCGCCATGTCCACGGCGAGCGCATACGGCATGTGCATCCGCTCCGCGCGCCTGCGCACGGAAAGCCCCGCGATGTTGACCTCGAGCTCCTTCGGGACGAGAGCCGCGAGGTCGTGCACCTTGTCCGCCGGCTCCACCGCGACCTCGAGCGGACGCACTGTGCTCTCCGCCCTGTACGCCCGCGTAAGGGCCGTGCGCACCGTCCAGCGGAACGCGAAGACTGCCGCGAGCACGGCGAGCAGCGAAAGGACTGTTCTGGCAAGCTTCTCCCTCATTTCACGAGTCCTTTCAGGAAAGGCTGCTTGGCGCACCACGCCTTGAACTTCCTGACGTATGTCTGCGGCGCGATCGGTACGGAATCCACCACCGGCATGTGGCAGTACACGCGGTGGCGCTTCGCCGGATTGACCTTGAGGTTCCACGCCGTCGCCGCAGCTCCGCCCTCGAGGTCTGCAGTGAACTGCCCGACGCCTATCTTCCCCCGTTCGTGTCCGGCTATGCCGAGCCATCCGTACGCCCCTGCGGGAAGGACGGTCGGAATGTACACCGCCGTCGTCATCATGACCTCGCGGTCGTGCGGAACAACGTCTAGGACATAGTCGAGCGTGCCGAACGTTATGAAGTTCATCAATCCGCCGAGTATCTTGCCGACAAGCTTGAGGAATACGTTGCTGTCCTGGAACATGCTCCCGTCGAGGAAGGCGCGCACCTTGTCCACTGCGTACGACACCGGATTCTTTATGACGCGGCACGAACCCTTTATGTAGACGTCGTCCGTGCTTTCGACGACTTCCGCGACGTCCGCGAGATAGAACTTCGCGACCCGCTTCGCGGCGGAGCTCGGACACGGATCCTTCCCGTAGTAGTTCGCCATGTGGGCCTCTACGTCCGCGGCGAGGCGCGTCGCGATCTCGAGCTGCTGCTCGGTGCGGAGGATGCGGGTGAAGTCGGCGGCGAACGCCATGGTCATGACGACCAGCGGCGCCACGAAGGCGAACTCGAGCATGACGGCCGCCCGCTCCCCCGCGAGCCGTCTCCTCAGCTTCTTCGCCATGCTTTCCTCTTTCACCTTGTTCAACTTTTCAACCTTTCAGTGGTAAATCAACGCATCGACCACATATCCACCGGCCTTGCCCATCTTGTAGAACACCTCCGACACCGGCACGAGCTTCGCCGTCGCGCCGACGCCGAAGCCGGACGGACGCTGGTTCGTCTTGCCGCTCTCGATCTTCTTCGAATGCGGTATGACGTCGCCCGTCACGCACTGCGCCGCCGCGACGGCGAACATCGGCAGCTTGTGCGTCCAGCGGTCCTTGTCGCCTGAGTTCCAGAATCCGTCTAACGGCAGCGTCTGGATGTTCCCGCCGAGCTTGAAGGCGATCCACATCGTCGGACCCGGCAGCACGCCGTTGTCGTCCACCTCGGTCGTCTTCTTCCCCTCCTTGTCCTTCTTCTCTTCGACTTTAATCCCCTCCTTGCTGCCGCGCTTGGAGACGTACGGCTTTATCTCCCACGCCTTGCCGGCCCCGGTGAAGCTGTATATCGCCTTCCACGGACTTGTCGACTTCTCGAATATCTTGATC
Organism: Kiritimatiellia bacterium; assembly: GCA_016284515.1. Taxonomy (GTDB): domain Bacteria; phylum Verrucomicrobiota; class Kiritimatiellia; order RFP12; family UBA1067; genus UBA1067. The sequence goes on from JAEEOY010000231.1 coordinate 5,304, forward strand.
TCGCCCTCCTTCCACGGGGACTTGCCGACCTCGCTCTTCGCGGACTCCTCAAGCGGGAGCATGAACGCGTCCTTGAGCGGCCACGAAAGCCCGAGCGCGTATATGCCGAAGTGCCACGTGTTCGGGTCGCCCGAACTGGACGACGTGTTCAGCGTCGCCAGCGGGTCCGCCTCGTTGTCGGCCGCAAGCTGCTGGGCGTTCCACACGCCTAAGAGCGCCGAACCGTAGACGTATATCTTCTCTATGTACTTCAGAAACATGTTGCATATTCGGGCGGCGAGCCATCCAGCCGTCCCTCCCGTGAGTATGCCGATCGTGTGCGCAGCGATGGCGAGCCCCTTGAAGATGATTCCGACGAACGGCGCGTTGGCCGCAGCGTCGAAGGCGATCGCGATCGGCTCTATCACCCTCGCGACGCTCCTCAGCTTGGCGGCGAGCGAGAGCGCCTCGTACATCTCGTCGTTTATGTTCTGGACGACGTTCATGCCGCGCGCCTGCCAGACGGCGTGCGCGAGCGCGGCGGAGTCCGCGGCGTTCTGGAGCCGCATCTTCGCCTTGGAGAGCTGCGCGGTGTTCCACGTCATCGTGAGCATCCCCATGACGACGAAGATGACGAGCGCCACCACGACGCCGACGCTCCCGCGCTCGGAGGATAGCCGTGAGAGCATTAGATCTCCGTTCACTTCCATTTCCACTCGCCTCCCGAATATTCCTGGCGGTCTTTGTCGATGATCTTGCCGGTGTCGCTGCCTGCGGAGAGCGAGCCGGGCTTGTCGTCGTCAATACCGTCCGCGGCATCCACGATCTGGTCGATCGACTTGCCTTCCTTCTCGGCGCGGCTCGCGCTCGCCAGCCCGAGCAGGGCGCCGTACTCTACCTCCCGCTGGTACGCCTCGTCCGCCTTCTTCATGTAGCTTTCCGCCTTCGCGCGCATGTCGGCCGTGCTCTTGACGATGTCGTAGGCGACGCAGTCCTTCGGGAACTTGAACGACGCGTCGTGCGCCGCGTCCAGCACCGACATGCTCCTTCTCTTCGCCATCAGCTTGATGCATGCGTCCACATAGCCGTCGACGACGCACTGCCGCCGGTCCTGTTTGAACTTATTCGCCGCGTTGACATAGGCGTTCCACTCGTCGCGCAGCGCCACGGCCGCCGCATCGACCTCGCCGAGCTTCTTCTTGAGGTTCTTCTTCATTGTGGCCCACTTCTCGCGGGCCTTCTTCGCCAGGGCCTTCGGATCCTTCATCGCGGCCTCGTCCGACGGATCGTACACGGGATCTCCCTCGTCGCCCGTCCAGTTCGCGTTGCCGTTCTCGATGTCCTCTATGTCGTGTATCTCCCGCTCGATGAGGCTCTTTATCACGGCGAACGACTTGTCCGCCTTCTCTGCGGCCTTCTGAAGCTCCTTCTCCTTCTGCGTCCACGCGGCAAGGTCCGCGCCCTCGGTCCATTTCACCATGTTTGGCACATTCACCTTGTTGCGGGAGGCGAAGGCGATGATCTGCGACACGGCCTTGTTCGAGTCGAACTTCCCGGGGCCGAACGCGGACGAAAGAGCCGCCGCGTTTTTTCCGATGCCGTTGGCTATAGAGAAGAATGCGCTCTGTCCGGAGACGAACCAGTTGTACGTGGAGTCGTCGCATGTGAGCGACTTGTTCTGCGCGAACCACGCGCCGAACTGGGAGTTGCCGTTGCTGTACGCGATGCTCGGCATGTACCGCCTGTGATGCCTCAGCACCTCTTCGCGCTGGTAGTTGAACGGCTTCTCCCAGGGAACCTCGCCGTCCCAGTAGAAGTAGTCGCGGTAGCGGTAGCTCGCCGGACTGAAATAACCGTTGAGGTCGGAGAGATACGCATCCTGCGCCTTGCCGTCGGTGATCGCGCTCCAGCAGCTACCGTAGTCTCCGCCGCATTCACCCTTCCCGAGCCCCCACATCTCCTTCAGTTCTTTGCAGCGCTTCCAGGACTTCGCGTACCAGTCGTCGTCTCCGAGCGTGATCGTTTCGGCGCAGATCCTGTACTTCATGCCGAACTTGACGAACTTGAGGTAGTTCTTCATCTCCTTTGCGAGGTCGTCGAGATCGGCCATCGCGGCGTTGTTGGTGTACGAGCCCTCGTCGTAGGCGGACGCGCCCTCGGAGTAGAGGTGCTCGTTCTGGATGTCCGGCTGCGGGAACACCATGCTGTGACCCTTCGCGACGGGGGCCTTCGACTTGCCGGCGCCGTATCCAGAGACGACGGGGAAGAGCCATCCGCTCTCGTACGGCCAGTTGACCTCGACGTGCACCATGGCGAGGCCGCCGTTGTTCGCAGGCCAGCCGTGGGCGTTCGTCACGAAGTATCCGTCGCTCTTGCCCTCCTTGTCGTAGACCTGCGGATACACGAGGCGGCCGAGGTTGCTGTTCTTCGCGAAGAGGAAGCCGCCCTGCAAGTCGTCCATGTCGGTCACTTCGAGCACCTCCCTGCCCGTCTTGTCCTTCGCGCGCGCTATGCGCGAGGCCGCGCCGTACATCTGCCGCGCGTAGCGCGCTGCTGCGCCCTTGCCGCTGAAGAGGCTGTCTATCTTCGCGCCGTCCTTGCCGAAGATTGAGTCGAACGCCTTCTGCAGCAGCTTCTGCATCCCGTTCGCGATTGGCTTGAGCGCCCACTCGGTCATCTTGTCCACGATCCCGTTGGCGAGGTTCTGGACAAAGGCGCCGATGCCGCTCTCGCCGCTCTTCGAAGTGGTCGGAAGCTTTGCCTTGACACCCTCCTTGATCCACTTGGGGATGTCTTCGGTCAGCGCGGTCACGACAGACTTGCACAGCGACGTGAAGCCGTCCGAAAGCGTCTGCCCCGGGCTCGCGCCGAAGTACCCTATGCCGCAGGTGGACATCAGGAACATCGTCGCTATGTTGCCGCGGTTGTTGAACTTGTTCGCGCCCTTTATCACGGTGTCGAGCCCGCCCAGCATCTTCTTGAGGACGTCGGGCATCTTGCTGCCCTTGATGCCCGTCTTCGACTTCTGGTCGAGCGACGAGGAGAAGACGAGTCCGTCGGAACCGCGCACCATGACGATGCGCCCGACCTGCCACGCGGCGTGGTTCGCCATAACCTGCGCGTCCCAGAAGCCGACGATCTCGATCATCGCGCTGCAGATCATCGCGACGACGGGCATGACGAGGGCGAACTCGGTGAACACCGAGGCCCGCGGGGAGGCGACCCGCCTTTTCGCGCGCTCAACGCGCTTTCCGTCGTTTCTCGTCAGCCACTTGAACACGTGTGCGCACCTATAGCTCCTGGACGAACACGGCGACGAGGGTGCCGATCGTTATCGCGAGGGCGTACGGGACCATCGGCGGATTCCTCAGGCCCTGGCTGCGGCGCGGCATCCCGAAGATTATCCGGAACGCGTTCGCGAGCGTCGTGAGCAGCATGCCCTTCCACGCCATCATCGCGACGGCGATGAGCCCGCCGGCGATGCAGGTATCGCAGACGACCCTCAGCGCCATCGGCCAACCGACTATCGCGCCGACCGCCGCCATGAGCTTCATGTCGCCTCCGCCGACGACCCCGAGAAGACAAAACGGGAGGAACAGCCCCCCCGCAAGTGCCAGCCCGAGAGCGGAATCGACAAGCCCCTCGACGCCGCCCTCTATGACAGCCGCACCAAGCCCAAGCGCAATCGCGCCCAGCGTGAGCCAGTTTGGGATGCGCCTCTCCCTGATTTCGCCGTAGCAGGCGAAGGCAAGTATGAAAGGCAGAGTTATCCAGACTATCGGCATCAGAATATCGGAAGCTTGATCATCATCTCGCGAAAGGCGTAGTCAAGCCCCAGTCCCTTGAAGAACCAGCTGTCGGGATTAAACGCCAAGACGGCGACTCCGATGGTAACGGAACTCACGAGCGCATATTCGAGATACACGCTCGCCCGTTCCGACACGAGTCGCCGCCTGAAGCGCTTCAGCATCCGGTTACGGATTCTTCTGCTGCTGTCCGCCGCCGTTGTTGGCGTCCTTCAGCGTTTTGGTGAGGTCGACGGTCTTGACGCTCTCCGTGACCGCCTTGGCCTGTTCGCCTTCGGACGAGAAGAGCTTCTTGAGGTCGTCGCCGAAGAACATCGCCGCGGCCGCGACGACGATGGCGACGAGCCCGGCGAGAAGCGCGTACTCGATGAATGTTGCACCCTTGCGGGCGTGGAACTTGCTCTGCTTGTTCATTTGTTTTTTCCTTTTTGTTTTCGGACCTTCCGGCCACGTTCTGAAACCTGCCGAGCGCTACTTCGTCTTGGGCGTCACCTCGGCCGTCTTGTCGCCGAGCGCCGAGAAGAAGTTGCTTATGGCCTTGCCGTACTTCATGACGCCTACGGCTCCGACGATGCCGACGAGCGCCGCCAGAAGCGCATACTCAAGAAACGAAATGCCTTTTCTCGCTTTCATCTTTGACCTTTACCTCTGGTTCATCAATTAAGACCACTATTATTATACCAAATTTCTCGGTAAAAATGTGGAGCCATGGCATAATGAGGGCGCGGCACATGTGCCGCGCCCTCTTGTCGCGCTGTCTTCGCGCTATCAGACGAGTTCGCCGTCTCCGCCGAGGTCGGCGCCGTCGGTGATCATCTCGTCGGCGTTCTGGATGTCGTTGCCGTCGGCCGACGTGTCGCCCGTGTCGAGCTGGAGGTTGGGCTCGCCGAGGTCGGACTCGTCGTCGTTCTCCTCTCCGGGCAGGCCCGACGCCGGGATGCCGTAGAGCTCCTCGTGGCGCTTGCGCTGCTCCTCGCGGAGCTGCTCCATGTCCTCGTCGGAGATCGCGTCGCAGAGCGGCACGAGCTTGAGGTAGCGGTGGAGCGGGAAGCCGGTGCCGCCGGGGATGAGGTGTCCGAGGATGACGTTCTCCTTGAAGCCGCGGAGCTCGTCGACCCTGCCCATCGTCGCGGCCTCGGTGAGGACGCGCGTCGTGTCCTGGAAGGACGCGGCGGAGATGAACGAGTCGGTCTCGAGCG
>JAEEOY010000232.1 GCA_016284515.1 Kiritimatiellia bacterium
CGGACGACTCGATCACCGAGATCATGGTGATCGACTACCGCCACATCTACGTCGAGCGCAAGGGAAAGGTAGGCCTCACAGACAGGCACTTCCGCGATCCCGGGCACCTCATCCGCGTCATCGAGCGAATCGTCAACAAGGTCGGCAGGCGAATCGACGAGTCGAGTCCGCTCGTCGACGCGCGACTCGAGGACGGCTCGCGCGTGAACGCCGTGATACCTCCGATCACCCCCGACGGCGCGTGCCTCACGATACGAAAGTTCGGCAAGTCTCTCTTCACGCTCGACAAGCTAGTGTCGTTCGGCTCGATGAGCCCCGAGATGATGAAGTTCATCGACGCATGCGTGGCGCTCAGGAAGAACATCGTTGTCTCGGGCGGAACGGGCTCTGGCAAGACGTCGCTCCTCAACGCGATCTCGCTCTGCATAGGACCTGCCGAGCGTATCATCACCGTCGAGGACTCGCTCGAGCTGAAGCTCCAGCAGAGCCACGTCGTCCGCATGGAGGCGCGCCCCGCGAACGCGGAGGGCAAGGGCGAGGTGTCGATACGCGCGCTCGTCAAGAACTGCCTCCGAATGCGCCCCGACCGCATCGTCGTGGGCGAATGCCGCGGAGGCGAGGCTCTCGACATGCTCCAGGCGATGAACACGGGCCACGACGGATCGCTCACGACCGTGCACGCGAACACTCCGTCCGACACCGTGGCGCGTCTCGAGACGCTGTGCCTCATGGCCGGCATGGACATGCCGCTATCCGCGATACGCGCCCAGATCGCGAGCGCGGTGTCGATCATCGTGCAGACCGCGCGACTCTCGGACGGCTCGCGCAAGACGATCGAGATCGCCGAGGTGTGCGGACTGGACGAGAACGGTAACGCGAAGCTTAGGACGCTCTTCGAGTTCAAGCGCGAAGGCGTGGACCCCAAGACGCGCAAGGTGCTCGGACGCCACGTCGTCGTCGCGAAGCCGACGTTCCTCGAGGACTTCCGCCTGCGCGGCGTGGAGCTGGACGAGTCGATCTTCAAGGGGGTGTAGCTTATGCCGCTGGACCTTGCAATCTCATTCGCAGCGCTTTTCCTGATGGCGGTTCTCGCGGGAATCGTCGTCAGGGGGCTTCTCGCCGCGTCGAGGCGCGGGCGCGGAGACGACGACGTCATGGCGATGGCCGCGCGCGTCGGCGATACGCGCATGCCGGAGTTCATCGCGGCCAGCATGCGCAGGAGAAGGGCGGAGAAGGTCCGCTCCGAGCTTCCCGACGCACTGGACATGGTGTCCAACTCGCTCTCCGCGGGCCTGACGCTTCCGCAGGCGCTCATGCGAAACCTTTCGCACTTCCCTCCGCTCGTCTCGGAGGAGTTCGCGCGCATCCTCTACGACACGCGGCTCGGATACTCCATCGGAGGCGCTTTCGACAACTTCGCGAAGAGGCTTCCGATACCGGACGTCCAGATGGTCGTGATCGCGTCGAAGATCGGCGTCGCGCACGGCGGAAACCTCGCGGACAGCTACAGGATGCTCTCGACGCTCCTCAGGGACAACATGGCCTTCGAGTCCGAGCTCAAGGCGATGACGACCGAGGGGCGCATGCAGGCGCTCGTGATGAGCGCGCTGCCGGCCGTCATGATAGTCCTCCTCGGACTCGTCAAGCGCGATCTCGTCGCGCCGCTCTTCACGACGGGGCTGGGCTGGGGCGCGCTCGCGGTACTCGCGACGATGCAGGTGCTGGCATATTTCTGGATACGAAAGATCGTGGACATAAAGGTGTGACGCCATGAAGACAGACATCATAGTCGCATTCGCCTGCGCCGCCGTGTCCGCGGCCGCGCTCGCCTATCTGTTTGTCAGGGGGCTGCTCGGCTCTGCGGCCGCGGGGCAGCAGCGCCCCGGCTCGTCGATAAGGATGCTCCTCGCTCCGATCGCGCACTTCTTCGAGGGACGCAGGGGAAGGGACCTGGAGCTCAACCGCACGCTCGAGCGCTTCGAGAAGCTTGTCGTCCAGTCGGGCGGAAAGTTCCTCGACGGCGCGACGGCGGGAGAGGTTTTCGCGGCGCGGTTCGTCTTTCCAGTCGCGGCCGTCGCCGTGATCGCGCCGCTCGGGGCGCTTCTGCGCATCCCCGGGTTCTTCGTCATGTGCGCCTCGCTGTTCTTCGCGGTGCTTATGTACTCCTATCCGGAGTCCGGACTCAAGGCCGCCGCGGAGGAGCGCACGCGGCGCTTCACGCGCGACCTCCCGGGCTCGCTGGACGTCATGCGGCTCGTCGCGCAGTCCGGGGGAGACCTGCTCTCCGCCATCCGGGCCGTGCTCGAGGTGATGGGCGCAGGGCCCGTCCGCGACGAGCTTTCGCGCGTCGTCGCGGAGGTGACCATCGGCACTTCGCTCGCGGCGGCGCTCAACAATGTCGCGGCGCGCGTCGGAACGAACGAAGCGAACGCCGTGTTCTCGACTCTCGCGCAGTCCCTCGAGATGGGAACGTCCGTCGCCGAGAACCTTCAGAGCGCGGCGCAGCTCATCCGCCACTCGGCGCGCGTGAGGGCGCAGGCGCAGGCTCAGAAGGCGGTGGTGAACATGTCGTTCCCGCTGCTGCTGCTGATACTGCCGGGCGTATTCATCGTCCTTTTCGCCCCGCTCGTAATTCAATACGTAAACAGGTGACAAGCCATGCAGAAAAACAGTAACAAACCGGTTCTTGTGCCGACGGCCTACTCGGCCCGCACTGCGCTCTGGACGCTGGCGCTCGTCGTGCTGTTCGCCGCGCTCCTGTGGGACTACTGCGCCTGGAGCTCGCTTTCGAAGTCGAGCGCGAAGCTGAAGGAGCCCGTGCAGGAGACGGTCGAGATGCCGCTGTACACGGTCAGGCTTCCGCTCGGATGGGAGGCCTACGCGAAGGACGGCGACGCGCTCGCCGTGTTCCGCAGGAAGGGTGAGGACGTTCCGCTCGTATTCTGCTACGCGGAGCGCGGCGAGGAGTTCGCCTTCCACGCGCTCGACGTGAATCCCGTCATCGTGTTCCACCTTGTCGAGGAGGACATCAGGGCCGCGCACATAGACGGCATTCCGGACCCCATGCAGATGAAGGTGGTCGGGACGGAGCTTCTGACGGTGCGCCCCGGAATCTCCGCCGTGAGGATGCTCTTCGACATCGGCGAGCGCAACGGCGAGGCGATGGTCTTCTACGCGGGAGACGTGCGCTACGTGCTCTGGGGCCTCTGGCTGGACGAGGACCTCGAGTCCGCGCAGGACGTGCACCTGTTCTTCCGCCGCATCTTCGACAGCTTCGAGATGCCGGAACTCTGCGAGCTGATCGACCGTCCCGTCGTGGACTCCGGCACGTTCACCGCCGAGCAGAACGCGGAGACGCTGCGCCATGTCGGACGCGAGATCGCGCTGTGGCGCATGTTCGCCGAGCGTGCCGAGGCGGAGCCGGAGACGGCGCTTCTCCCGGCGCTCGTCCACTACCGGGAGGCGCTGCGCCTGCTCTCGTCCATCAGGCAGGAGAACGTCGCGCTTGGGTCCGAGGACTTCAAGCTCTTCCAGCGCCTCAGGGAACGGCGCCGCAGGGACGTAGACGAGTGGTTCGTGGTCCTCGACAAGGCAGTCGCCATGGGCGACTGGGAGAAGGCGCGCAGCCAGGCGAAGTGGATAATCTCGCACGCCACCCTCAACGGAGAGCGTCCGGACGTGCGGCGCGCGGCGGACATCCTCGCGGCGAAGATCCCGGCCGAGGAAAGCGCGAACAACGACTGAACCGCAATACAGGAGTTTCGACATGCAGGAAAAACTGAAGATATTCTCCGCAAGCGGAGAGGTCGTGCTGGAGGCGGACCTCGCGGGGGTCGAGAAGCCCCTCATGATTCTGTCCGGCGAAAGGCCCGGGCTCGTGGAGACCGTGCCGCAGGGCGCGGAGGTGATCGGAGCGCTCGTGCGCGACGAGGACGGATGGACCCTCGCGTCCGCGAGGCAGGACATGCCCGTGTCGTCCGGACCCAAGACCGGGGCGGACTTCCACCTCACGGCAGGCGTCCCGTGCGCGCTCGGCCCGTGGGCTTTCCGCATAGAGCGCGAAGGCGTCGCGACGGGCACTGTCCTCCTGTGGCGCGTCGGCTCGAGCGCGGTCGCGGCCGATCCGCTCGTGCCGGGGCGGAACGTCGTCGCGGCGGGGCTGGGCGGCGCGTATTCGGTGAACCCCGCGGTAGGGGGCGAGGAGCTCTGCTCGATATTCCCGACCGCCGACGGAGTGGACGTCTCGTCGGCGGACAACTCCGCGCAGCGGCTCTCGGTTCCGTTCGCCGCGCTGTTCTCCGTCGGCGCCTTCCAGGGGATGGCCCTCGCTGCGGAGGACGCGGCGAAGGCCGTCGCGAGCGGGAGTCCGTTCTCCTGGCCGTCGCGCGGGACGCGCACTGGGCTCATGGCGGCGATGCTCGTCGCCGGACTCGCCGCGCTCGCCGCGCTCGCAATGGTGAAGAAGACGAAGTCCGTCGACGAACAGGTTGCGGCGCGGCACGGTCCGGAGCTGATCGAGCGCGAGCTTGCAGGAGACGACGCGAAGGACACGGACGAGGATGCGCTTGTCTTCGAGAACTCGTTCTACAGGTCGCTTCCGCTGATACTGAAGCCCGACCGCTCTTCGATAACGCTTGACCTCCTGCGGCGCGGACGCGAGATCGTTGGGAACGTGGGCGGCGTAAAGGCCGAAGACAACCGCATCCTGATAAAGGACATGATCCGCTTCCTGGAGGAGGTAGACTCCATCCAGGCCGCCGCGCACAAGGGAGACTGGGCGCAGCTCAAGGACACCCTCGCCTCCGCGGACAGGACGATGTTCACGCGCTGCGACGCGGACCGGTTCTACGACGACGCGCAGAAGATAGCCGACTTCGTGACGGACGCCCTGCCGAAGTTCTTCTTCGCCGTGGCGAACAAGGACGCGTGCACGCTGCAGAACGAGGGCGAGCGGCTGAACGCGTTCTTCGAGGCGCTGAAGGACAACATGTTCATGGCGGGCGAGATAGTGCGCCGCGAACGCGACAGCGCACAGGTCCGCTGGGACGCGCTGTCCGCCTACATCAAGGCGCGAAAGGATTTCATGGAATCCCCGGACGGGACGTGCGGCGAGCTGCGCGACGCCTGGGCGGATCTTGTCGACGCGTTCGAGTCGGAGGAAGGGACGTTCTCCGCCATGCTCGCGCGCGAACGGTCCGAGCTTGCGGAGGCGATTCTCGCCCATTCAAGGGACGCGAAGGCCGCGACGCTCGTAAACCTCTGCTCGCTCGGAGAGACCGTCGGCGTCGAGAACGCGAGGCTTGCCGAATGGCGCGCCCGCGCGATCGAGATACGGCGCGAGCTACTTGCGAAGTACCGCGAGAAATACTCGGAATACCGCCTGCGCTCGACGGTGTCGCCGGGAGACCCCGAGACGCTGGCGATCCTCGACGACATGATCGCCATCGGACTCGACGAGAACCAGTACCACAAGTGGGCGCTTCGCGAGAAGGAGCGCGTGACGGGCAGGAAGGGGGATGACGGAAAATGATAAGGAAGATCAACATAGCGCTGGCAGTTCTCTTCGTGGCAATGTTCGCCCTGAAGGGTCTCAAGACGGCCATGCAGTCGGGCGGAGCCCCCGCTGCGCGGGAGGAGACCGCCGAGCCTTCGGGCGACGTGTCGGAACTCGCTCTGCACGTGTACTACGAATACTGGGCTGGCTACACGCTGGAGAACCCTATCTCCAACAGGAACGGAGTCCTCCTTGACATGGTCCGCGCCGTGTTCCCGAACGCGACGTTCAACTTCGTGCACGGAGACGTCTCGAACGTCGTGGAGAAGCTCCGCACCGACAGCCGCGCAGTCGTCGTCGGCTTCGGCGATCACACGGCGCTCGCGGAATTCCCCGTGGCCCCGACGCCGCTCATGAACTGTCCGCTCGTGCTGATGACGCTGCGGACGAATCCCTGGCACTACACCGACTTCTCCTCGCTGACGAACCTGAGGATCGTCGCGAACGATGCGTTTCTCGACTACACAGACATCCGCAGCCTCAAGAAGCTCACCGAGAACGGCGGGGCGAATCTACGCATCCTTCCCGACGGCGTGACGAAGGTCGAAATGGCCGAAATGGTGATGAAGGGCGAGGCGGACGCGATGGTGATTGCGGACCTTCACAACTCTGATGGCGCGCCGAAGGACGGCCTCACCTCCATGCGCTTCATCCAGAACTTCCGCAAGTCCTCCGTCATCGCGTCCGAAGGGACTCTCCTGTACGTGTCCGGACTGGACGCCGACTTCGCGAAGAAGGTGATCGACGACTTCGAGCGCGGGATACGCCGCATCGACGCGTCGGGCGAGCTGCGCCGCATCTGCGAATACTACGGAACGCCCTACGCGCCGCCGCCCGAGCAGAAGGAGTAGCTCTAACGACGTCCGCGTCCGCGCCAAAGGGCGTGGAGCAGTTCACTAGAAAGTCACATTCCATTCACCACACTCGCACGCTCCCGATTATTTGATTTCTTGCGAGTATTGTGAATGTCCGTCGCGGAGCGACGGACCCCCTATATGCGTCTCAGCTGCGCCGTCGTCCACAGGGGGGTTCCGTCGCTCCGCGACGCAACAAGAAAGGGCGTGGAGCAGTTCACCCAAAGGCCACGTTCCATTCTCTACTCTCGCATGCTCCCGATTATTTGATTTCTTGCGAGTATTGTGAATGTCCGTCGCGGGATGCGCAGGCGAATCCCGCGACGCAACGGGAAAGCCACGGCTAAGCAAAATACTCCTCATCTTAGAACCCGACACAAGGATCGGGAATTTTGGTATAATTGCACATGGAAAGCAGAGGAGAACTCAGTCATGTATTCATTGAATGAGAGAATTGAAGTCAATCCGACGGTTTGCCACGGCAAGCCGGTCGTGCGTGGCACTCGTGTGCTGGTGGCGCAGCTTCTGGGCGCATTGGCAGGTGGAGATTCGATAGAAGACGTTCTTGCGGACTATCCGAGCGTAACGGCCGAGGACTTGTCTGCTGTCTTTGCCTTTGCAGGTTCGCTTGCGCAGTTTGAGGATATTCCGTATTCGGGATTGGCTACTGCGTTATGAAGTTCATGCTTGACGAGAATTTCCCTATATCTTCCGCGGATTTCATACGGTCTTGCGGACATGAGGCGGTTCGCTTTGACGAAGTTTGTGATTACGGGGCAGATGATGAAACGGTGTTTGCTACTGCACAGCGACTTGGCGCTGTTATCCTGACCTCGGATCGCGATTTCTATCACACGATGCCACTACTTCATCCGTCGCATGCCGGAATAGTGGTCGTCGCACTTCGACAGCCCAATCGCGCGGCTATTAATAGCCGCCTTAAATGGTTTATGGAAAATATTGCGGAACCTTTGAATGATAGGGTTTTTGTCCTTCGGGATTATTCCTATCGAACGCGATAGTCTCTACACGTTCTACATGTTCTACACGGCCGGTCTTTCTTTTAACTCCGACGGTTGAGAAAGTGCCTCCGCTACCGCTGCGGCTTCTGCTCCGCGCATCCAAACCGCGGCCCACTGCCCCGGACGCGCAAGGAGCGTAGCGAGTGGAGTGTCCGAACCGACTTCCTCGCACGGTGACTAATGACTGACTCTATAAGTTTCACGTTGCTTTTTTCG
>JAEEOY010000233.1 GCA_016284515.1 Kiritimatiellia bacterium
CCTGGCGCGGGGCGGCGCGGTGGAACCGCCGCCCTCGAACGGCGTCGCCCGCGTGTGGCCGGTCGCCGTCTCCAACCTCACGGCCGGCGCGGCGATCGAGCTGCCCTGGCTGCCGGCGGATTACGGAACGAACGACCTCGTCGCCGTGGGCGGCGAAGCGTGCGTTTGGCTCCCGACGGGCGACTACGCCTACGGCGCAGTGGAAAGCGACGGCGAGGGCGGCATGCGGCGCCACGCCGTCCTCGTGGATGTGGAAGGAAATGTGACGCTCGACGGCTGGGTGACGGTTTCGCCGCTCTCCTCGCTCACGATCACGGGTTTCGCGCTCGCCCCGGACGGTACGGCGACCATCACCTTCGCGGGCGACGGCGATATATCGACGTCCACGTTTGCGGTGGACGTCTCGGCCACGCCGGACTTCGCGACGCTTCTCGCGCCCGCCTCGACCAACCTCGCGATTTCCGGCGCCACCGGAACCTTCACGGTCTCCCCGCCGGCTTCCTTGCCTTCGACCCTCTTCTACCGCATTTCGGCGAAACAGGAGTGACCATGAAAAACGCGGAGAAAGACGCATCCTCGGCGCACAGAGGAGTCATTGAAAACAATATGAACAACATGAGACAACATTATTTTGAGGCGTGGGCTAACTTGCTCGCGGAAATACGCCGCGCGCTTGCGGCTCTTGCCATCGCCGTTCCCGCGCTGGGCGCGGTGCTGCCCGCGCAGGCGTCGACTTTCACCGTCGGCGGCAGCGGCAACAACTTCACCATCACGCGTCACGGCGACACAAGCGCCGCCGAGACCGTCCACTACCGCACCGTCCCGCTCTCGGCCTTCCCCGGGCAGCACTACATGGAGAAGAGCGGCACGTTCGTCTTCGCCCCCGGCCAGACAGGGACGAACATCACCGTCTCCGCGGCCTCAATGTCCAACGCCGCGTACATGTACCAGACTGACGCCTCGCGCGCCTACTCCTTCGAGATCCTCGACGAAGGCGGGTTCTTGGTCACCAACGCGACGCGTAGCGTCACATCGGATCTTGTGCAGTTCAAGGCCGACAAGGTGAGCAAGAGCGTGACCGACCTCGTGAAGTTCAGCGGCGGCAACTTCTCCAGCGGCATGTCGAGCGGCAAGTATCTCGATGTCGCCTTTACGCCGCATTCTTCCTACGTGGAGACGAGCGGCACGCTCGCCGGCTATGTGCTCATCGACGACAGCTACGACTACGCGCAGAAGCCCGCAATGGTCTCCACCGACACCCTTATCGCCTCCACCGGCGCCAGGGCCGACTACCTCTACGCACTCGACTACAAGATCTACGCCACCGTCTGCTTCACCGAGAAGGAGCGGGACGACGGCTACCAGTATCTACAGATCGTTGCCGGCAACACCGCCTCCTACGATACCGGCGCCGATCCCAACGGCAAGGTCAACGATCCGACGAATTCGGTCTATAAGGTCTGCTTCGAGCTTGCCGACGGCAGCAACGCCGAGGGCAAGGCTTTCTTCCCCCACCGCGGCACCGACACCACCGAGTTCAGCCTCTCCACCGGCAAGCTCTGGCAGCAGAAGTACAAGGACGGCTATGCGGCCGGCAGCAGCGGCTCGGTCGTCCTTCCCGTCACCACGCCCTACATCACGACCCGCTTCGACGCCGGCGGCGACAACGACGACACCTGGGGCTACAAGGACTTCTTCGTGCGCATGGCGCTCGTCGACGACACCTATCCCACGCTCTTTAACAACAGCTCCGCCGCCATCAGAGTGGATCCCGGTCCGCATTGCAAGGGCAACGCATTCTACATCAGCGTGCCGTTCAACGAGATCGTCTACTCGTCGGGGACCAAGACGATCAGCACTACGTGGGGGGACGCAGTCTACCATTCCGGCGACGGCAGCAACGTCATCACCTTCAAGGGCACCATCACCGCCGACGCCGGCACCATGCTCAAGATCACCGGCGGAACATGCAACTTCCGCGATCTCTCGTACAACTACTTCCAGGGGTCCCTCAACAAGACCTTCAACGGCAAGACGGTCTCCGCGAGCCACGCCTACCCGATCACCTACGACCTCGGCGGCGGAACTCTCCCCGCGAACGCCCCGACGAGCTACACCTACGACGCGGCGGTGTCGCTCGTCCAGCCCACTCGTACGGGCTACACCTTCGACGGCTGGACGGGCAGCAATGGCTCGACGAAGCAGAAATCCGTCACCATCAATTCCGGTTCGCACGGCCCCCGCAGCTACGTTGCGCACTGGACGCCAATCACCTATACGATCACCTACGATCTCGCGGGCGGTGCGCTGTCGGAAGGAGAGTCGAATCCGGAGACCTACGCCGTCACAAACGCCGCTTTTACGCTCGCCACCCCCGTCCGCACAGGCTACGCCTTTGCGGGCTGGACGGGAACCGACTTGGACGGACCGACCAACGAAGTGACGGTCGCGGCCGGCTCCACGGGCAACCGCAGCTACGCCGCGACCTGGACGGCCAACACCTACAGCGTCCGCTTCAACGACAACGACGGCAGCTCAGAGTCCCGCTATCAGGAATTCTCCTACGATCAGCAGCAGAGTCTTGATCCCGCAATTGCCCGCACCGGCTACGACTTCTCTGGCTGGTGCACCAACGAGGACGTGACTGTCATCTTCGCGAACTGCGCGGTCGTCTCGAACCTCACCACCGAGGCGGATGGAGTCGTCGATCTCTATGCACGGTGGGTCGGACATTCCTACATTGTTCGCTTCGACGGAAACGCCGCGGACGCGGTCGGCAACACAGACGAAATGGGCATGACATACGACGTCCCCGATAATCTTACCTCCAATGGCTTCACGCGCACAGGCTACGACTTCGCGGGATGGAGCACCAACGCGAACGGTCCCGTCGTCTATGCGGACGGGGCGTCCGTCTCGAACCTCACTGCCGAGGCAAATGGAGCCGTCGATCTCTATGCACAATGGGTCGGACATTCCTACATTGTTCGCTTCGACGGAAACGCCGCAGATGCGGTCGGCTCCACGGACGAAATGGGCATGACATACGATGTTCCCGACAATCTTACCTCCAATGGCTTCACGCGCACGGGCTATGATTTTGCGGGATGGAGCACCAACGCGAACGGAGCCGTCGTTTATGCGGACGGCGCTTCCGTCTCGAACCTCACCGCAGAAAATCATGGCTCCGTCACGCTCTATGCGCAGTGGACGGCGCACACCTACACCGTCCGCTTCGACGCCAACGGCGGCGACGGCGAGATGTCCGACCAGCTCTTCACCTACGACGTCGCAACCAATCTCGAGGCCAACGCCTTCTCCCGCATCGGCTATGACTTCGCGGGATGGAGCACCAGCGCGAACGGTCCCGTCGTCTATGCGGACGGCGCGTCCGTCTCGAACCTCACCGCCGAGGCGAACGGAGTCGTGACGCTCCATGCGCAGTGGACTGCGCACACGTACACTGTCCACTTCGACAAGAACGCGGAGAATGCCACGGGCGAAATGGCGGACATGTCATTCACCTACGACCAGTCGCAGCCGCTTCCGTCCAACAGGTTCTCGCGTGACTGCTACGAGTTTGTCGGATGGACGAGGAATGCGGACGGTTCTGGTGACATCTATAACGACGGCACGGACGTCTTGAACCTCACCGCCGAGGCGAACGGGACCGTCACGCTCTACGCCAAGTGGACTGTAGACTACGCCTATTTCTGGGGATATGGCAGAGACGGAAGCGAGGAGCTACCATACATCATTACCTCTACCGCCGGACTCGACCTGCTCGCCAGCGAAGTAAATGGCGGCAATACGCTAGGCGACAAGTTCTTCGTGCTCGATTGCGACATCGCATACTCGTACAGCACCGCCTGGGACGACGCCAACAGCACCGAGAACAACTATACGCCTATCGGCAATGACGGGTGCAGATTTAAAGGCAACTTCGACGGCATGGGCCACACTGTGAGCGGCATCCGCATCTACAAGGGGGACGACTCGGAATCCGACTCATGCCTGGGATTGTTTGGCCATGCGGGCGGTCTGGTGAAGAACGTCGTTCTTGCCGATACCAGGATCACGGGTTTCGATTGCGTCGGAGGCATTGTCGGCACCACAAAGGGCCTTCTCATCGAGAACTGCCATGTCACTGACACTGTTGCGCTCCATGCCGTGCAGGACGGCGCCATGTTCGTTGGCGGCATTATCGGAGTCAATGTCTATGGCAATGTAGTCGGTTGCACCAGTTCCGCCAGACTCACGATTGCGGACGGGCTCAGTGGCTGCCGGTATTTTGGCGGCATTACCGGCTACAACAATGGAAATGTCAGCAACTGTCTTGCTATCGCCGTGTCCGTAGGTCTAGGTGTGGCGGAAGGCGGCGGGGCCATCTGCGGCGCGTCGGATTTTGACGACGGTGCCCTCAACGGCTACTACGGCTGCACGGTAGGCGGGGAGACTGCGAATGTCGGCTGCGGCTTGCTTGTGACGGAAGGCGATGTTGACGAGCTCGAGTATGTCGTCGTCCGCGATGCCGCCTTTACCAAGCCCGTCAGCACATTTGTCGCAGACCGATGCTTTACGCTTGCCATGGCGAGCGATGCGATCGCAAACTACGTGTACAACGGCGTAGCGGTATACGACGCCTGCCTTGGCTACCGCGGCAAGTTCTATGTTCCGGTCGGGACTAACGCCGTCCTTTCCCTGGGCCTTGAAGGGGGCTATTCCATTAGCGGAATTACAGCGAGCTCCGGCGTGGTCGACGGCGGCACGTTAACAGTCGGCGCCATGCCCTCCGAAGACGTCGTGGTGAGTGCGGTGGACCTTGCTGTCATTCCGTGGTCCGGGAGCGGCGCGGCGGAGGATCCCTACATCATCCTCTATCCGAGCCAGCTCGACCTGCTCGCCACCAAGGTAAACGGCGGTAGCACATACAGCGGCAAGTTCTTCAAGCTGGGCGCCGACATAGCCTACCCCCACACCACCGATTGGAACGATGCCACAAGCACTGAGAACAACTACACCGCCATCGGAAATGGTTATTGTGCATTCCGTGGCACCTTCGACGGAGACGGCCACACCGTCAGCGGAATACGCATCTACAAGGATGGTAGTGCAACGGCCGACAGTTATCAGGGACTCTTTGGGGAAGCCTACCGCGGTGCCGTGAAGAACGTCACCCTCAGCGATGCCCGCATCACAGGCTATGGAAGAGTCGCCGGCATCGCGGGATACACTAGCGACATTTCAACTAAAATAGATAATTGCTTTATTCTCAACACAGCCATAACAGCTCGAAGTCTCCACGGCGGTGTCCTTGTCGGATATAAGAGCGATGGCACTTATCGCAATAATTTCTACAACAACTGCATCGTCCAAGTGGGTAGCGCAACCTACACCAGCGGCATTGGACTCGGCGCACCCCGTAATGACTACGCTGGAGAAGTGGTCTGCGTCTATGCCCTCACCCTTGTTGATGGCGTCACTGCTACGGGCGAGAGTGTCACTGTTGGCACGAACACCTACTACACCAGAAACGCCACCGTTACCCTGTCCGTCACCCCACCAGTGGGCTGTACGCTTAATACTTTGACCGTGACGGATACGAGCAACAATCCCGTGAGAGTGGATCTAAACAACCAGTTCGCCATGCCCGCAAGCGATGTGAAGGTGGTGGCCTCCTTTGCGATGACCTGGGCGTCCCTGCAGACGGCGTTGAACGAGGGCGGCACCGTGACACTTCCAACAGACGTGACCGCGGCGGACGGCGATTCGACGCTCGCTGTCACGAACACCGTCACGCTCGACCTTGCAGGCCATACGATCGACGCCGATGGACTCTTGGGCGTCATCGAGGTTCGCGAGGGCGGCAACCTCACGCTCACCAACAGCGTCCCGGAATCTGGTGCCATCACTGGTGGCCAAGCCGATTACGGCGGCGGAGTATATGTGGATGACGGCGGCATGTTTACGCTGGCCGGCGGCGAAATCTCCGGCAACACGGCAAATTACGACGGCGGCGGCGTGTACGTGAGTGCGAGAGGTATGTTCACGGTTTCTGGCAGCCCTGTCGTTTCCGGCAACGCCAATTTGGAGGTTGGAGTCAACAATGTCTATTTTGAGGAATCGCACGCAATCGTGGCAGGAGGGCTTGAACCGGGTGCGCGCATCGGCGTGACGACAGAGACCACGCCGACCTTGGTTGAACCGGTCACGTTCGCCGAAAGCGCGGCGGAGGGGGACGAAGCGTATTTCTTCAGCGACAATCCCAGATGCCACGTGGAGCGGAGCGGCGACGTGCTGCAGCTCGTCGAGGGAATGACACCCATCCCCTACATCGACGAGGTTGGCGCTTCGAAGGTGTGCATCGACTACGTGGTCATAACCAACGCCACGGGAGATGTCACATACGGCGCGGACGGCGATGACAGTCGGATTGCCTGTTATGTCGTGACCAACAACGTGACGATCGAGGGAGCGCTCCGTTTCAGTGATCCCACCACCTTCCTCATCCTCTGCGACGGCGCGACGCTTACTGTCACCAACACCTCAGGCAATGCCGTTGTCGCCCGGCACCTCTACGTCTTCAGCCAGGCGAACGGCACTGGCGCAATCATAGCCGATGCCGAACATTACGGCATTGACGGCAGAATCAACATCCACGGCGGCAACGTCACGGCTGCCGGCGGCTACGGCATATATGACGGGAGTGTCAACGGCGGCATCATCATCAAGGGCGGAACCGTCACGGCGACGGCCAAGGGCGACGGCAGAGGCATCTCCGCCGGCGGCGGTGGCATCGAGATCCATGGCGGCAGCGTTACGGCCACGGCGCAGGGCTACGGCTGTGGCATTTACGTCTGGAACGGTGATTTCAAGATCTCCGGCGGCAGCGTCACGGCTTCCGGCGCAATCGCCGGCATCTACGATATGTCGGGTGATGTCTTGATCCACGGCGGCAACGTTACGGCAACCAGCGGCCTGTTGGGACATGGAATCTACGCCGAGGGCTATACGAGCGAAATCGTCCTCGGCTGGACTGATATCGCCGACAGAATCACCGCCAGCAGCTACATCGTCTATCGGTTAACTGGAGTGCAGAGCCCCGTTCTTGCCGAAAACGGCATTCGTGTCAAGCTTGGGCAGTTGCTTGCGGACGGCAGCTCCGTCTATGAAGGCGTGCTCGACAGCACCCAGGTCTCGGCCATTGCCGGCAAGACCCTGCGTCCGTGGCGGAACTACAATGATCCTGAGGGCGTTGCGATCGAGTATCCCTCCGTTGTCGACTGGCTTATGGCGAACGACTTCACGCAGAACGACATCGACGCACTTGGCTCGAACGCCGCCGCCACGGAAAAGCTGTACGAGTGCTATCTGCTCAACTGCTCCATCACGGCGGCGAATCCGGGCGGCGCGCTCAGCATCACAGGCATTGCGGTCGGCAACGACCAGATTTCCGTCACGGTGCAGCTCGAGCGTCATTCGCCGCTGGGGGCCATCAACGGCGAGCTCCATCTCTGTGGCGCGAGCGACCTCGCCAGCGACTTCGGGCCGATTGCAAAAACGTGCCTCGACTTCGGCGACGATGATTCGACATTCGGCACTGAACAGGTTCTCGGTCCGCTAACGCAGTCGGTGACCGCGACTTTTGGCACCTACGATGTCAGGGAGACGTTCTTCAAGGCCGCCATCGAGTTTCGGATTCCCTAGGACCCGGAATAGCCGGGGGAAGAGTTTTGTCAGATTTCGGATGCCGCGGCGAGTATGGGGTGATATGAACAAGAAGAAAGCTCTCGTCGTCGGCGGTTTCGCCGTTCTCGCGGTTGCGCTCTGCGCCACCGCATCGTCCCTCGTCTGGGTCTGCCGCAAGGTGCGCGCGTTCGAGGCGTCGCACGGAGGCAGCGTCTACGCCAATCTCAGCAAGGCCGAGATGGACGATAAGGTCAAGTCCGAGATCGCCGCCGTCGCGGCGACGAACGCCTTGCGCGGCGCATCCGCCGCGCAGCCGGGCGTGAAGAAGGACGCGGACACGCCTCCGCAGCTGGATGTCGTCCGCACGGAGTACGACGGCGAGAGGACTCTTCGGGTCTGCCTTTCGGAGCGTCCGGACATGGACGTCGTCCGCCAATACGTGTCGGTCGACCCGGCGCCTTCGGGCGGCGGACTTTCCTTCAGCTACGGCTTGCGCTACAACCACACGCTCGGCATACACGAGTCCGTCCTCAGCATCGTCGGGGACTTTGCCTACAGGACGAACCTGACTATGCGCATCCGCAGGGGACTGCCGCTCTACGGAAAGGGCGCGACCCCCTCGGCGGAGGGGTCTCTGCGCGCCGACTACGTCTATGCCTTCCGCCGCCGCGACGCGCGCCCGGCAGTGAGCTACGCGGCGAACGGACGCTATCTCCCGCCCGGCGGCGCGCGCGCGATCGGAGTCGAGTCGATCAACGTGACGAACGTCCACGCCCAGATACGTCGCGTCGAGCCGCGCAACGTCGTCCAGCTGCTGGCCCGCGAGGAAGGGGAATACAGGCGACATGAATATGTCCGCAACGTCGACTGCGAAGATACGGAGGAGCTCTCGGGCGAGGCGGAGGAGACGGACTTCTCCTGCGCGAACAGGCCCAACGAGAAGGAGACTCATGCGCTGCCCGTCGCGATGAAGGACGGGGGGTCCGCCAACGGAATCTACCTCGTCGCCGTGTGGAACGGCGACCGCAAGCGCGCCGACGGCTGGTGGTGGGAGGATGAGGGCCAGAACCCTGCGCGATACCGTCTCGTGTGCCTCTCCGACCTCGCGCTCTCGGTGCGCATGAACGGCACGGACTCGCCCGGCGTCTGGGTCACCTCGCTGATGAAGGGCTCTCCTGTAGACGGCGCGAGGATCACCGTCTACTCGAAGTCGAACACGAAGATCATGGAGGGCGAGACGGACGAAAACGGATGGTGCCGGCCGGTGCGCGTCGCGAAGGGCGAGCCGTTCGCCGTCGTTGCAGAGTCCGCCGAAGGCGACGACAGCACGTTCCTCGCGATGCGTCCGTCGATGGAGGTCGACGAGACATATGCGGACGGCGCGCGCGCAGAGTACCTCGCGCCCGGAGAGGTCGAGGCCTTCCTCTGGACCGAGCGCGGCATCTACCGGCACGACGAGAGGATAATGCTGCACGCGATGGTGCGCGACGGAAAGCGCCGCGCGCCGGCGCCGTTCCCGGTCGAGCTGTTCCTGGTGAACCCGAAGGGGGACATCTATTCGCACCTCACGCTTACAACGGACGCCGCAGGCACGGTCTTCTCGCAGGCGTTCAAGGTTCCGGCCGAGCAGCCGAGCGGAAAGTGGACGCTCCGTGCGAGGATTCCCGGGAAGGACGGACGCATCCTCGGCGAGCGCGAGATAAAGGTCGAGGAGTTCGCTCCGCCGCAGATACGCGTCAAGGTCGCCGCGGAGACGACGTTGCATCCTTCCAACTTCGCGTTCACCGTCTCGGCCGAGCATCTCTTCGGCGGACCCGCCCACGCGCTCGCGTGCGAAGGCGCCGTCGTGTTCACCGACATTCCCTTTGCCCCGGCGAAGTGGAAGGGGTGGCGCTTCGGAAATTCCGACCGCGCCCTGAAGCCGTCGTTCCGCGAGCTCGGGAAGAAGCAGCTCAACAGGGAGGGGAAGTGCAGCTTCGACGCGCCGCTCTGGGCGGACACGGGGCTTCCCGCCGCCGCCGTGCGCGCGACCGCCCAGGGCGTGGTTTTCGAGGACGGCGGCCGTCCCGCGACGGCGCGCACCTCGTGCGACCTCCACTACTATCCGTACTACATCGGCTCGACGCTCGCGGAGACAGTGCGCCTCACGCCGGGGGTGCGTCCGAAGATCCGCGTGGCCTGCGTGAAGCCCGACGGCACGCGCCTTGCCGAGTCGCGCCGCCTCGTCGGAAAGCTCGAGCGCATCGACACCGTTTACTCCTACAGGACGCAGCCGAACGGATGGCAGACCTGGGACTGCACGCACGTGCGCAGCGTGGTCGCGGATAACATTTCCGTAGTGACGTCCGCGGACGACGATACGACGGTCGAGCTTCCGGCCGACGACTGCGGCGACTACGCGTTCGAGCTGAGCGATCCGGAGTCGCTCGCCTCGTTCGGCATGAAGTTCTATCTTAGCTCATGGGCGGACGAGGCGGTGCGCGCGCCGATGTCCGACCCCACCGCCGTCACACTCGTTCCGGACAAGACGTTCTACCGCGTCGGCGAGACGCCGCGCCTCAGCGTGCGCGCGCCGTTCGCCGGATGGGCCCTCGTCTCGGTGCTTCGCGAGAAGGACGCGTACACCGAAATCCTTGCGCTCACGAACGCGACGAGTGAGATCGTGCTGCGTCCCGTCACGGCGGAGAACGCGCCGAACCTCGACGTGTTCGTCTCCGTCGTGCAGAGCGTGGAGGCGAACGCGAAGCATCTTGCGGTGCGCGCGCATGGCCTTGCGACAATCTCGGTGCGCCCGGAGGAGGAGGAGATTCCCGTGGCGGTGGAGCGGAGCGAGGCCGCGTTCGGCGCGTCCGAGTCCGGAGCGGAAATCCGCGTCGCATTTGCCGCGCCCGGCGCGACGTCTGCGATCGTCACAGTCGTCGACGAAGGCATAAACCTGCTTACGGACGAGCCGGTGCCGGATCCGGTCGCGTGCTTCGCCGCGCCGCGCAGCGCGGTCAAGCCGCTCTACGACATCTACCACCGCGTCCTTCCTGTCCTCGGCGAGGATAGGCTGCGCGCAAGCGGTGTGAAGACTGGTGGCGGAGCTGGCGCGGAGATGCTCGGACGCGTCAGTCCCGTTCCGACGCGTCGCTTCAAGCCGCTTGCGCTGTGGAGCGCGTCGCTCGCCGTCGGTGCGGACGGGAAGGGCGAGTGGAAGGCGCAGCTTCCTGAGTTCGTCGGCGAAGTGCGCGTCACTGTCGTCGCGTGGAGCGATTCTGCGACCGGCGCGGCGTCCGCCCAGACGAAGGTCACGCCGAAGATCGTCGCGATGCCCGACGCTCCGCGCTTCGTGGCGCCGGGGGACAAGTTCGAAGTCTCCCTCCCGATATACAACAAGTCCCAAGGAGCCGGGAAGCCCGCCATGACTGGGGGAAGCGGCGTCTCGCCGCTTCAGGAAAAGGAAGAATCTCCTATCGACGAGAAGCGGCGGGACGCCGCTTCCCCCAGTCAAGATGAGAGGTCCTTCGTTTCTGAAGTGGCGTACTCGATCACCGCCGGAGGCAAGGAGGTCGTCGCTGGCAAGGTGGCGCTCGAAGCCGACGGACACACCAATGTCGTCGCGAGCGTGACCGCGCCGGACGCGCCCGGAGAGCTCGACATCGTGTACAAAGTGAGCGGAATGGGCGAGACGCACGACCAGACGATCCATCTGCCGGTGCGCCCTGCCGTCGCCTGGGTTGAAACCGCCGGAGTCAAGAGAGTTGAAAACGGCGTGGCGCCTGACGCATGCCGCGCGTCCGCGCCATTTGAGAAGTACCAGGAGACAGTCTACGACTCGCCGGTCGGAGAGTACGAATCGGCGCTCAGGTGGCTTGCGGAATACAGGCACGGATGCCTTGAGCAGACTTCGTCGCGCGTCTTCCCGCTGCTGGGCGCGGGAGGGCTTCTCGCGTCCGTCTCGCCTGCAGGCCTCGATGCCGTCGCGGTCGGCGTAAGGCGCGTCGAGTCGATGGTTCGTTCGACGGACTTCGTGATGTGGCCGGACTGCAACTACGCGCCGTGGGATCCGGAAGTCTCGCTATACGCCGCTCACTTCCTCGTCGAGGCGGAGAAGGCGGGCTACAAGCTGAACCATCTGGCCAAGGCCCGGGTCGGCAGCTTCCTGAAGAGCTGGGCGATGTCGACGAACGACACGGTGTCCGCGTACGCCTGCCACACGCTGGCGCTGGCGGGGCGTCCGGAAAAGGACCGGATGCTGCGCCTCTACGACGCGTCGACGAACATGACTCTGCTCTCCCGAGCGAGGCTGGCGAGGGCGTTCGCGATGTCCGGCGACAGGCGCAGGGCGGAGGCGCTTCTCGCCGCGAACGTCGCTCCTTCGTCCGTGAAGGACGCCGCGTTCACGGTGCTTGCGCTCCTGGAGATCGACCCGGACGACGCGCGGATTCTTCCGCTCGTCGAAAACCTCAACTCGCGCCGCGACCGCGCGAGGTTCTGCTGGGGGACGACGGGCGAGAACGCGCACGCGCTGCTGGCGATCGGCTCCTACTTCCGCCACCATCCGCCGAAGGAGGGGGAGAAGTTCGTGTCGTGGAGGAAGCTGTCCCTTCCGAAGCCAGAGGAGGTGAAGGACGAGTCGAGCGGAATCTCGATAGTGCGGCGCTTCCTGACTCCGGAGGGCGCCGAGGCGGACATGGCGAACCTCTCCCTCGGCGAGATGCTTGTCGTAGAGCTCTCGCTGAGGTCCGACGACGAGCGGGTGCTCTCCGACCTCGTCATCGAAGACCTTTTCCCTGCGAGCTTCGAGCCTGTGCACGGTTCCATTGTGCAGACGACGCCCTTCTGGGTCATGCGCTCCGATGCGCGCGACGACAGGATGCTCGTCTTCTCCAAGAAGTTTCGGCTGCAAAAAGGGGAGGGGGCGACGTTCAGGTATCCGGTGAGGGTCGTGTCGTCCGGCGAGTACGTGCTGCCTGGTCCGAGCGTAGAGGCAATGTACCATCCGGAGCTCCATGCCCGCTGCGCCCCGTCGCGCATCTCCGTGCGGAAGTGACGGGAGGGAGGACGGCGTAGAGCGAAAATTCTGTCAGAAAATCGCTCTTCGCCGTCCTAACACATGGAACATTCAAAGGAAGGAGCCCTGAAATGAAGATCACTACAATTGCAGCAGTTGCCGCGGCGGCGATTTCGCTGTCCTGCATGGCCGACACGAAGACGGTCTGGCGGGATGCCCAGGGGCGAGTGCAGGGTACGGCGACAACGGACAGCTATGGAAAGACGACCTACCGCGACTCCATGGGGCGCACTGTAGGCAGCTCCAGCACGGACAGCTACGGGAAGACGACGTACCGGGACGCGATGGGGCGCGTGCAGGGGAGCGCCAAGACCGACAATTACGGCAAGACGACGTACCGCGACGCGATGGGACGCGTGCAGGGCAGCGCCAAGACCGACAACTACGGGAAGACGACGTACCGCGACGCGATGGGACGCGTACAGGGCAGCGCCAAGACCGACAACTACGGGAAGACGACGTACCGCGACGCCCAGGGCAGGGTGAAGGGAACGACAAAATAGCATTAGGTGGAAAATAACTGCTACTTTTGTCCAATTTCTGCCTATTTTCTGGCAATTAAAAATATTTTCAAAAATATTCACATACCCCCTTGCGTCCTGAGCGGCATTTGTGCTATAATATCCACTCGTTCGCCCCAAACGGGACTGAACATCGATCTTTGAAAACCGAGAGCTGGAAATTAAAGAGAATTACAACTCATATA
>JAEEOY010000234.1 GCA_016284515.1 Kiritimatiellia bacterium
CACTGCGCCTCGGTCGGAAGGTCGAACTTCCAGCCGTCAGGGATGCCGGCAGGAAGCGCAACCTTTGAGCGCAGCCTGCCGACCAGAGAGTCCTCGTCAACGTCTGACGACTCGGGCCACAGCTTCCCGACATCGGTTCCGCGCACGTCGGAAAACTTTATCGAGTGACGCGGATATGCACCGCCCTGATTGGAATCACCCGCCGTCCCCGTCATTAGTTCGTACTGCCTCTGCGTAAGTTCATAGACGCCAATCCAGTAGTCGTTCGTGAGAGTCACCTCACCCTGATTCTCGTACCTGGAATTCCGCAACGGTTCGTCCGCAGGACTGGACTGCAGGAACGTACCGGGACGTATGCGCCGGAGAACAAGTTTAGTCGTCTTGTATTCGTCTGCCGTCGGGTCGAGCGAATCCACGGCCGTCGCCGGCCATGATGACGCGGACGCGCCGCCGGAAAGGTCGATGACGAGATACTCTGGCCTTGCAGACTCCACCGCCGGCTCCTCTGCCACAGACAGCACAAACTGCGCATCCACGATACGCACCACGTTCGTCAAGGTGTCGAGAGCGGGATCCCACACGATTTCGTGCGCCCCGTTCGCGACCCCGATGATGTCGCCGCGAATTGCCGAAAGGGAGAGCGGCACGTTGCCGTACGAATACTCCCTGCCCGGACGGCACTTGACCGACACAGCCGTGACGTTGCACTTCTCAACAGCCCCCGAAAGCGTGTAGCCTATCGTCACCTTGGCATCCCAAGGCCAATTCTGTCTGACCGACGTTACCGTCACGGTCACATCTCCGAATGAGACTGCCGAACAAAGAACAATTGCCGCAATAAGCGTTGCAGTTTTCATCTTCAATACTCCTTTCAGTGTCCTGCGTTGGCCGCGCTGTTTCGAAGCGCAACGCGGCAGGTGATGTAGTTCGATGCATCGCCGTCGTATGTCCTTACATGTCCGCACGAACGATGGCCTTTCCAGTATTTCTGCGATGTAACGGTCGTCCAGTAGCTTGAATACCCACCCCCCTTGACAACACGTGCGGAACTCGTGGTTGTCGCAGACGGCGGTGCGTATCCCATCGGTTCAAATCCACTTCTGCCTTGTTGGGTTATACCGGCGTAGTTCCAGTCGATGCAATACTCGGCGGCATTGCCGTGCATGTCGTAGAGCCCCCAGGCATTGGCCAGCTTCTCGCCGACAGGTTTTCCGCTCGTATTGCAGTTGGCTGGATTCCATCCAACAAGATCCAGGTTGTGATCTCCCTCAAGACTCTTTGTCTCATCATAGATGTACACGTCATAGGTGCCGCCATTGTTCCAGGGCCCCGTCGTCCCTGCACGGCACGCATATTCCCACTGCGCCTCGGTAGGGAGGTCGAACTTCCACGCAGGAGGTATCTCGGCAGGGAGCGCGACCTTAGCGCGGAGGATGCCCATCAGGGAACCAGAGTCCACGTCCGATGAACTTGGCCACAAGCATCCCGCCGTCGCCCCGCGGATGTGCGTGTAATATCCGATTTGCGCCTGTGGACAGGTGTCGCCAGTCTTGAACGTGGAAGATACTGTGGTACCAGTGATAAGTTGATACTGCTTCTGCGTCAGTTCGAAAACACCTATCCAGTAGTCGTTCGTGAACGTTGCATCGACGGCGTTGAAATCATCGCTGCACTTGTACGTCTGGTCGTCGCCGGAATCGCAGCCAAACTTGAACGTCACGCCCGTCGTGGACGAGAACACGTCACCGGAGCCGCCCGCATAGATGCGCCGCAGGACGAGTTTCGTAGCCTTGTATTCGTCTGTCCATCCTCCGTAGGGCCTCCCAACCATGCGTTCGCTCGGCCATGACGCCGCCGCAGGACCTCCCGAAAGGTCGATGACGAGATATTCCGCGGCAGATGCAGACGGCGCAGTGACAACGCTGAACGCAAGCTGGCCGGAGTTCGCCTTGAGCCATGCCGCCGTCGGAACGGACGAAACCGTCGAGTCCCAGACGAGTTTGTATTCGCCGGATGTCAACCCGGCCGTCTCGCCCAAAAGCTCCGATGCGGGAATGGCGTACTCGTCTCCGCCTGCCGAGACCTTGAGCGAGACGTCAACGGCCTCCGCCGATGATGTCCTGAGCACATACGACACCTCGAAGTGCGTCTGCCATGGCCACATCTGGCGAGCAAAGACGCGCTCAACCGTAGCGCCTGAAGAGGCAAAAGTAATTGATGCAAGCACAACTGCAAATATGTACCTTCTCATGTCCAGACCCCTTACCTTACGGTGAATATAAACCCGCTCCCCAATGCATTGAGCATCGCCGAAAACGAAAGTTCGCCGTCTTCCCCATAGAGCGAAAGGGAATATATTCCGCTTTTCATTGGCGTGAAAGCCATCCAAGCACAGCTTTCCGGAAGAGCGTTCGTTGCGGCCGAACTTCCGCATTCGATATGGAATGCCGCCTCGTCACCGAGTTTGGGAAGCGCATAGCTTCCCTTCTTTATGCGCGTCCAAGACGATGCGACCGTGTCCGTTCCCCTGAAAAAAGCAGCGTCGCATACTACACCAAACGACGCCTCCAGACCTGGCGCAAGCGTCTCGCCGGCTGCATTCCTGAATTCAATCGCAGGCGATACGACATACTCGGTATCTGGCCCAGTAGGTCTTGGAAGCGCAAGAACGCAAGACGAATCCACTCCTTTCGTCAAACTCACTTCTGCACCAGCGAAAAGCCCCGATGCAGGG
>JAEEOY010000235.1 GCA_016284515.1 Kiritimatiellia bacterium
CCGCAGAATTGACCATTCGTAAAAGAGACGAATAAAAAAACGCAAAACAAACGCACATCGGTAGACGCCCGATGTGCGTTTGTGATATAATGGCGGCGAGAACTGAGAGGTGTCTGCTCGAAGGGGAGCGCGCAGACACCGACTCGGTTCAGCAAAAAGGGAGGTAGACTTGAATTTGACGAAAAGATTTCCGCAGATTGCCGCGGCCGCGCTGCTTGTGATGGGCGTTGCCGTGTCTGCCGCGTCGTACGCGGCGGAAGTCGACGGGATTGTCTTCACCGACGCGTCGATTGCGGTTCCGGATTCTCCTGCGTTCGCGCGCTGGGAGCTGTCGTGCCTTAAGGAGACGGGCGAGACGCTTTGCTCGACCGGAAGCGTCGCTTCCGCTAAGCCGCTTGCCGAAGGCCTCCACGAGTTGAAGCCTCTTGCAGGAGAGGGCGAGTCCGTGAGGTTCCTCGCAATGCTGCCTCCGGCGGCGTTCGACGCGGATGCCTTCGTGGCGCATCTGCCGCGCGCCGCGGAGAAGGCCCGCGGAGGAGAAGAGGCCGTGCTATTCTTCTCCGGCGACTCAGTGACGGCGACGGGCGACTACGGCGCGATGCTTGCGAAGATGCTCTCCCGCGCGAGCGGATGGCGCTTCCGCGCAGCGAAGCACGCCTACGCCGGATGTTCGGCGGACGCGTCGGTCAGGAACTTCGCGCGCGATTCGGCTGCGGACGCGCCGGACGCGATCTTCGTGATGTACGGACTCAACGACGCCGCGTGCTCTATTCCGTGCCGTGTCTTCTCGGAGGAGCTCCGCTGGCTTGCCCGCGAGGCGAAGGCGAGGTTCGGCGCGGACGCGGTCTATCTCACTCCGACTCCGCACTTCGACGTCTTCATCAACGAGAAGGGCGTGCCGTCGAATCCGCCGGAGTTCGCGCGCCGCACGATAGGCTTCGGCGAGCTCGTGAGGCTCGCGGGGTTGCGCGACGGCGTGACGGTCGTAGACGCGTTCGACGCGATATGGTCGATCGGCGGCGGGGCGCCGATTCTCGAGACGGCGCGCAGGGCGCGCACGCTTTATCCGCCGGCCTACTTCATGCAGTACCAGGCGATGGGCGAGAAGACGGGCGACACGATACATCCGAACGCGCTGGGGCATCTTCGCATCGCGCGCCGCGCGTACGAGACGCTGATGGGCCGTGCGAAGGGACCGAAGCCCGTCACGGACAAGGCGGAGCTTCCGGTCGATCCGCCGTGCTGGGCCGAGATGGCCGCGCGCAAGTCCCCGCCGGAGTGGAAGTCGGGCGAGAGGCTCGTCCTCGGACTTCCCGAGCATGCGACGGGTTCCTCTGGCCGGCGCGAGGACAACCGCGCGACGCCGGACGAGGCGCGGAGCGAGTGGACCTTCTCCTGCGTCGGAGACACGATCGTCTTCAACATGTCCGTGGACGCCTCGTGCGTGAAGGACGGCTTCAACCTTTTCTTCGATCCGCGCCCCGCTTCGGAACTCGGCACGATGGGCCCGTACTACTGGCTTGAATGCTCAATGCACGCCGGCGGGGCGATGTCGCTGAGACCGGGCGAGAACTCTCCGGCGGGCGCGGCGGCGAAAGGTTCGTGGCGCGAGGAGGGCGGAAGGATTACGGCGACGGTGGAGGTTCAGGCAAAGGTGTTCGGATGCGACCGCGCTGCGTCTCCGCTCGGGTTCTCGCTCGTGTGGAGGCATTCCGGAAAGGACGGCAGGCCGACGCGCCTGTCGTGGTCCGAAAGGTGCCACGAGTGGAACACGATGGGCTACGGACGCATGACATGGTAATTCAGGTTGAGGAGGGCAGCTGAAAATGAACAAGATAGGATATATGGGATTCGCGATGGCGGCCTGCGCGTTTGCGGCGCAGGCGAGGGAGATAACGTTCGACGGTCCGACCGGCGGATGGGAGAAGGAGTATGCGGGCGAGGGCTTTTCGCTCAAGGAATGGTGGATGGGACCGGAGATCGCAGGCGAGACGCATTGGGCGCGCGAGTCGCTTCCGATAGGAAACGGCTGGTTCGGCGCGAGCGTGTTCGGCTGGGTCGCCGACGAGCGCGTGCAGATCACGCACAAGGCGCTTCACCTCGATCCAATCTATCCCGACGCGTCGCAGCGCGGCGTCGCGACGCTCACGAACACCGAGGAGCTCAAGACGCTTCCCAAGCTGACTGACGCGCTGGAGCTCCGCTTCCGCTTCCCGCACGAGCCCGGCAAGGTCGGCGGCTATCGTCGTTCGCTTTCGCTCGACGACGCCGTGGCGAGCGTCGAGTATTCGGCGGACGGAGTGAAGTTCCGCCGCGAGTACTTCGCGTCCTATCCCGACCGCGTGCTCGTCGCGCGCTTCGAGGCGGACAAGCCTGGCGCGCTGTCGTTCGCCGTCCGCGCGGTGAACCCCTATCTCATGGACCAGCGCACCGGCAGCGTCTCGTCAAAGGACGGCGAGATATCGGCCGACCAGCATTTCGCCGCGTTCGACCTCGACTTCTGCGCGCGCATCCGCGCGGCGTCCGACGGACGCGTCACGGCCGAGGGCGGAGAGCTGTGCATCGACGGCGCGACCACCGCGACCGTCGTCCTTGCGTGCGACACGAACTGGAAGTTCGACCCGGAGATCATGCTGAAGGGCGTCTGCGAGAAGGATCCCGCCCTCGCGCCGCGCGTCGAGTCGCTCGCTGCCCGCGCGCTTGAGCGCGGATACGACGACCTCAAGGCGCGACACCTCGATGACTTCCGCCGGCTCTTCTCGCGCGTCTCCGTGTCTCTCGACGGCGAGGGCGCGAGCCTGCGCAAGGCTGAGACGATGTTCGACTACGGACGTTACCTGCTCATCGCGAGCTCGCGTCCGGGAACGATGCCGAACAACCTTCAGGGAACGTGGAACGCGCTTCCGCAGGCGCCGTGGGCGGGCGGTATCTGGATGAACGTCAACGAGCAGATGAACTACTGGCCTGCGTTCAGCTGCAACCTCGTCGAGTGCTTCGAGCCGCTCGTGAAGTTCCTCGAGATGGCGCGTCCGGCGAGCCATGCGGCCTCGCTCGACTACATCGCGAAGTATCCGACGAAGCGCGCGCTGCCGCCGGTCGATCCGCTCATGTGGTGCGTCGGCACGGGGATGATTCCGTTCAGGACCGCGATTCCGGGCGGACATTCCGGACCCGGCACGGGCGGCTTCACGACGAAGCTCTTCTGGGACTGGTGGGACTTCACGCGCGACCGCTCCGCGCTCAAGGCGGCGTATCCGTTCCTGCGCGGCGTCGCGGACTTCGACTGCCGGGCGGTCGACCTTGTCGACGGAAAGTACCTCGCGGTCTACTCGGCGTCGCCCGAGCAGCGCAAGGGCACCGCGCTCGGCGAGGCGGCGAGCGGCGCGGGCGGAATCTACTCCACGGTGGGCTGCGCGTTCGACCAGGAGATGATCCTCGAGAACGACACGGACTTCCTCCGCGCGCACGCGCTTCTCGGTCTGCCCGAGGACGCGCTCACCGCGGCGGTCAGGGAGCACATCGGCAAGCTCGATCCGTTCCAGATAGGCGTCGACGGACAGCTCAAGGAGTTCCGCGAGGAGCACGGCTACGGCGAGATCGGCGAGAAGGACCACCGCCACATCTCGCACCTCTGCGCGCTCGCGCCTGGCGAGACGCTGAACCTGCGCGACACGCCGGAGTTCGCCGCGGCGGCGAAGCGCACGCTCGACCTCCGCGGGCTGAGCGGCGGATGGGCCGCGGCGCACCGCATCCTCTGCTACGCGCGCCTCCGCGAAGGGGAGTCCGCGGGACGCCATCTCGAGGAGTTCCTCAAGTCCGAGATCGCCCCGAACTTCTGGCACGTCCATTCCCTTTCGGATGTTCCGGTGTTCCAGATTGACGGCAACTTCGGCGTCACAGCGGCGATTGCGGAGATGCTTGCGCAGGGCGACGGGAAGGGACGCGTCGATCTCCTACCCGCGATTCCCGAGGCGTGGAAGCGCGGCGGGTCGTTCAGCGGACTTCGCGTGCGCGGCGGCTACACGGTGTCCTGCGAGTGGAAGGACGGAAAGGTCGTCTCCTACGAGGCTGTGCCCGCGCCGGGCGAGGGCGCGGCGAAGGTTTATGCGTTCGGCGAGGAGCTTACGGCCGGAGAAGAGGATCTTACGAAGTGGGTGTGTCCTTTCTCAGGCACCGTCGGAGAGGGCAACACTTTCCCGGGCGCGTGCCGTCCGTTCGGAATGGTCCAGCCCGGACCCGACACGGTGAACGTGCACAACCCCAGCGGATACGAGCGCGACCAGAAGGCGATACGCGGCTTCTCGGCGACCCACCTCAACGGAACTGGCTGCGCGGCGCTTGGCGACGTGGTGCTGATGCCGTTTGCAGGCGAGACGGACGGTGTGGACTTCTCGTCCCAGTGGAAGAAAGAGGGAGAGTTCGCCGAGCCGGGATACTATTCCGTCGCGCTTGACCGCTTCTCCACGCGCGCCGAGATGACGGCGACGGAGCGCGTCGCGGTGTTCCGCTTCTGGTGGCCCGAGGGCGTTTCGCGCAAGCTGCTCGTCGACGGCGCGTCGTTCCTGCGCGATCCGTGGTACGCGAAGGAGGGAAGGTCGATTCCGTGGTCGAAGGGCGAGGTGGCGTCCGACGGACGCGAGATCGCCGGTTCCCGCGCGTTCATCAGCTGGGTGCACGGCGAGACGCACTACGCGGTGCGCTTCAGCCGCCCTGCGCTTTCCGTCGAGAAGCTCGCACGCGACGGCTTCGAGGGCTCGGGCGACCGCTGGACGTGCGACTTTGGTCCGGGCGGGGACGTTCCGCTCGAGGTGCGCGTAGCCGTGTCGTCCGTCTCCGCCGAGAGCGCCAGGGAGAACCTGAAGGAGGCGGAGGGGCTTTCGTTCGGGACGATCCGCGCGGCGGCGAAGGCGGAGTGGAACGGGCTCCTCGCCCGTGCGACCGTGAAGGGCACCGACGAGCAGAAGCGCAACTTCTACACGGCGATGTACAGGCTCTTCATCCAGCCGAACAACCTTGCCGACTGCGACGGACGCTACCGCGGTCCGGACGGGAAGGTACACGAGTCGAAGGACGGATTCTTCTATACGACGCTGTCGCTCTGGGACACGTTCCGGGCGGCGCATCCCCTCTACACTTTAGTCGCCTCCGAGCGGGTGCCAGGGTTCGTCAATACGTTCCTTGAGCACGCGCACCAGCACGGTCACCTCCCCGTCTGGTCCCTGTGGGGTCGCGAGGCGCATTGCATGATAGGAATGCCCGGGATCCCCGTCCTTGCGGATGC
The DNA here is from genome assembly GCA_016284515.1 of Kiritimatiellia bacterium. Lineage (GTDB taxonomy): Bacteria > Verrucomicrobiota > Kiritimatiellia > RFP12 > UBA1067 > UBA1067. Next base: position 5,282 of record JAEEOY010000235.1, read on the forward strand.
GTGGGCGAAGGGCTTCCGCGACTTCGACGCGTCCGAGGCGCTCGCGTACATGGTCGGCTCGATGATTGACGCGGACCGCTGCTGGCCGAAGATGGACTGGGCGGCGTTCTGGGAGCACGGGTACATTCCGTACCGCCCGGGTCCGTACGACAACGCGCTCGTCACGCCGGAGTCCGTCTCGCGCACGCTCGAGCAGGCGTACGACTGGTGGTGCGTCTCGCACTTCGCGCGGCTGACTGGCGCTGAGGCGACGGCGCGCAAGGCCGACCGCTATGCCGGCGCGTGGCGCGAGGTCATCGATCCGAAGACCGGCTTCGCGCGCGGAAGGGGGCCGGACGGCTCCTGGCGCGAGAAGTTCGATCCGCTCGAGAACACGCAGGCCGGCGAGAGCTTCGGCGACTACACCGAGGCCAACGCGTGGATATACACCTGGCATGTTTTCCAGGATCCTGACGGACTCGCCGAGCGGCTTGGCGGACGCGAGAAGGCGCTTGCGAAGCTCGACGAGTTCTTCGCGACCGCGCCCGTGCGCACGGAGAAGGTCGGCGGAAACAACGACCTCGGCGGTGTCGCGGGGGATGGCCAGATTGGACAGTACTGGCACGGCAACGAGCCTTCGCACCACATCGCGTACCTCTACACCGTCTGGGGACGTCCCGAGAAGGCCGAGGCGCTCGTGAAGAAGATATGCGCCGAGGCGTACAAGTCGGGGGACGACGGGCTTTGCGGAAACGACGACTGCGGTCAGATGAGCGCGTGGTACGTGTTCTCGACGCTCGGGATGTATCCGTTCAACCCGTGCGACGGCGGCTACGTAATCTGCGCGCCGCAGGTCGCCGAGGGCACGATGGCGCTTCCGTACGGACGCCGCCTGCACGTCGCGACGGAGAACTTCGGCGGCGGAAAGGTGGAGAAGGTGCTCTTCAACGGCAGCGAGCTTCCCTCGCGCTGGATTTCCCACGACGACCTCGTGAAGGGCGGCGAGCTGAAGTTCGTCTTCGCGCGGTAAGGCGTGGGAGTTCACGGGGGGACAACCATAGATGATTTTGCGCCCACAGGACCGCCCTGATTATGGTATAATATACCCCAATGTTCGATTTTTTGAAGAAGAAAACCAGGAAGCCGACCGTCTACAAGCGGGCGGACCACTGCGTTTCGCGCAAAAACATCGATCCGGACGCGCTCAAGGTCCTCTACCGCCTCTCCAGCCTCGGCTACACGGCGTATCTCGTAGGCGGCGGAGTGCGTGACCTTCTGATGGGCCGCAAGCCCAAGGACTTCGACGTCGGCACCTCTGCGAAGCCCAACGAGGTGAAGCGCGCGTTCCGCAACTGCTTCCTCATCGGGCGCCGTTTCCGCCTTGCGCACGTCAGGTTCGGCGAGAAGGTCATCGAGACGGCGACGTTCCGTCAGAACTCCCAGTCGGTCGGCGAGATAATCGAGCACGCGGCGGAGGGGCCGCTGGAGGACAACACCTTCGGCACGCCGGAGACTGACGCCTACAGGCGCGACTTCACGGTCAACGGGCTTTTCTACGACATCAAGGACTTCAGCGTCATCGACTGGGTCGGCGGCATGAAGGACATCGACAAGAAGATCATTCGCGCCATCGGCGATCCGGACATCCGCTTCCAGGAGGATCCGGTGCGCATGATGCGCGCCGTCAAGTTCGCATCGCGCCTTGGCTTCACCATCGAGCGCAAGACGCTTGCGGCGATGAAGAAGTACCACGCCTGCATCCTCACTGCGGCCGTCCCGCGCGTGTGCGAGGAGGTGTTCCGCCTTTTCCCGTACGGCAAGAGCGCGGAGGCGTTCCGCCTCATGTGGGAGACTGGTCTTCTCGCAGATCTCCTGCCCGACCTCTCGGCGCACATCGACCGCGCGGGCGGCAAGAAGTGCAATGTGTGGAAGTACCTTTCCTCGCTCGACAAGTACGAGCTGATGATGACGGAGAAGGGGTTCGAGGTCTCAAACGGACTCCGCGCCGCCGTCCTCATGACGACGATGCTCGAGGAGGACGGAAAGGACGGCGCAGGGCGCCGCATAATGCAGCAGATGATGGAGCGCCTGAAGATTCCGAAGGCGACGTACTTCACGGCGGTTCTCCTCATGGAGAGCCGCAAGAGGCTCTCCGCCTCGCCGAAGCCGGGCAAGGCCCGCTTCGTCTACAACCGCGATTTCCTCGATGCGCTCGACTACAACAGGATTGTCTATCGCGCGCTCGGGACCGACGAAACAGTACTCAACGAATGGTCTGACCTCTACGAAGAGAAAGGCAACATCAAATGAACGAAGAACTCGAACAGCTCCTCCAGGAACTCAAGTCCACGCTTCCGTGGTTTCTTGCCGCCGGCATAATAGTCGCCGGCTACTATGGCGTCAGGAAGTACGTCACGGACAGGCGCGCGGCGGCGTCGGAGATCGTCTCCAGCGCGTACACTACCGACGAACTCGAGGATGCTGTCTCCAAGTTCGGCTCGTCGAAGTCCGGCGGGCTCCTGCGCCTGCGCCTTGCGAAGAGCTACTTCGACGCCGGCAGCTACGAGAGCGCGCTTGACATCTATTCCTCGCTCGAGGGCAAGGCCCCCGACGGATTCGCCGACGTCCCGGCGGTCGGAAAGGCGCAGTGCCTCGAGGGCCTCGGGAAGTTCGCCGAGGCCGCCGCGGCATACGACGCCTTTGTCGCCGCGAACGAGAAGAGCTACCTCGCGCTCACCGCGAAGCTCGGCTCCGCGCGCTGCGTCGCGCAGAACGGAGACCGCGAAAAGGCGATCGCCGCGCTTGAGGCGCTGAAGGAGACGCTTTCGGACGACGACATGGCGAAGTCTCGCGTCGAGACGACGATAGAGCTCGTCAAGCGCTACGAGAAGCGCGAGGAGCGTTCGCTCTTCGACGCGGCCGACGCGGCGCAGAAGCAGATCGAAGGCGATTCCGCCAAGAAGGAAGAGCCTGCGGCCGAGGAGGCCAAACCCGAACCCGCGAAGACAGAATGACGATTGTACGCGAGCCGATGTGGGACGACGCCCCGCGCACACGTGCGCAGGGCGCGTTCCGCTATCTGGCCCGCTTCCTCGCGTCGCTCGGATGGGCGGCGCGAATTCTTGCCCTGTCGATAGCCGCGTTTCCGTCTGTGCTGTGCCGCCGTTCGGGGCGCGCAGACTTCGCGACGCAGCTCTATGTCACGGGAATCCGCACGCTCCCCGTCATCACCGTTGTGTCGCTCTTCATCGGGATGATCCTCGCTCTGCAGGTCGGACTCGAGCTCCGCCGCTTCAACCAGGAGATGTACCTCGGCGCTGCGGTGATGCTAACGCTCTTGAGGGAGATGGGCCCGTTCGCGTGCGGGATAAGCCTTGCGGCGTGCGTCGGGTCCGCGATCGCCGCCGAGCTCGGCACGATGACCGTCAACGACGAGGTCGCCGCGCTTGAGATAATGTCCATCTCGCCGATAAGGTTCCTCGCCGCACCGCGCATGCTCGCGCTCATCGTGATGGCGCCTATCCTCGCGTTCTACTGCTCCGTCATCGGAACCCTCGGCGGAGGCATCGTGGGCTCGACCCAGCTCGGAGTGGACTTCAGGCAGTACATGTCCAGCGCGCTTTCGATTGCGGAGACGAAGGACCTCTTCGTCGGGCTCTTCAAGGCCGGCATCTTCGGAATGGTCATCGGCACGATATCGGTGTCGCAGGGCTTCAGCACGACGCTCGGCGCGACGGGAGTCGGACGCTCCACGCAGCGCAGCGTGATCGTTAACTTCCTGCTGATCCTTATGCTGGGATACATGGTGACGAGGGTGTTCTACAGGTAGGTTTAAAGTTTAAAGTTGAAAGTTTGAAGTGGGCAAGCTGATCGAGTTCAGAGACGTCGTGAAGAAGTTCAACGGGGTGGCCGTTCTGGACGGAGTCACGTTCGGCGTCGAAAAGGGCGAGGTGCTCTGCGTCGTCGGTCCTTCGGGGACCGGCAAGTCGGTCACGCTCAAGCATCTCGTGCGGCTGCTCACTCCGACGTCCGGACAGGTTCTCGTCGACGGAATCGACGTTGCGGCGTGCGGCGACTCCGAGCTCGTGAAGGTGCGCGACCGCATTGGATACCTCTTCCAGGGCGGAGCGCTCCTCGCGTGGATGACGGTGGCGGAGAACGTGGCGCTTCCGCTGGAGGAGTGCACGAAGCTCCCCGACCGCGAGATCGCGGTGCGCGTGAGGCGCGCGCTGAAGGCCGTGGACCTGCTGAGGGCGTGTGACAAGTATCCGGCGGAGATTTCTGGCGGAATGCAAAAGCGCGCCGGACTCGCCCGCGCGATCGTGAGGGAGTCGGATATCGTCCTGTACGACGAACCGACGTCCGGACTGGATCCGGTGACCTCGGTTACGATAAACAATCTCATCCGCAAGCTGAACCGCGAGCTCGGCATAACCTCGGTCGTCGTCACTCATGACCTCCAGGGCGCGCTCGCGATAGCCGACCATGTGCTGCTCCTAAAGGGCGGGAAGGTGGTCGAATGCTCGACGCCGGCGGAATTCGTGAAATCTGAAAACCCGGACGTGAGGGAGTTCCTTGCGGCCATGAAAGGCGAAACGACATGAGCAGAAGAAAGAGAAGCGATGCGTTTTCGGAGGCGATCGTCGGCCTCTTCATGATCGCGGTACTCGCGCTTTTGGTGTACTTCACGATCGTGATATCGGGAGTGGACGTCCTCAAGGGGCGCCAGAAGGTGATCGCGAGGGTCGCGTTCACGTCCGTTGGCGGACTCAAGGACCACGACAACGTCATGTACCGCGGCACGAAGGTCGGCGGAGTCGACGGAATCGACATCACGCCGTCGAACCTGATCGTCAGAATCGAGATAGACGAGTCCGTAGTGCTGCGCGAGAGCTATTCCATCGCCGTTTGCAGCCTCTCGATGCTCGGCGGGCAGTTCCTGAAGATAGACGAGGGCGAGGGCGAGATCGTGTCGCTCACGGACGGAATCCTGCGCGGCGAGACGCCGACGGACTGGATGCAGGACGTCTCGCGCATTGCGAAGAACCTGAACGAGCTCACGAGCAGCGAGCACATCAAGACGATCATCACGAACATCGAGGCCGCGAGCGCGTCCGCGAAGGAGATCGCCCGTCGCCTTGAGGAGGGCGAGGGCACGCTTGGCAAGCTGCTGTCTCAGGACAATGCCTTCTACAGCGACGCGACGAACGCCGTTGCCGACGCGCGGCGAACGCTTGCGAACGCGGCGGAGATTTCGGACCGCATCAAGGCGGGCGAGGGCACGGTCGGCAAGCTTCTTTCGTCCGACGCGGCGCTCTACGATGACCTTAAGGAGTCCGTCGCCGCCTTCAAGAAGGCGTGCGAGCAGGTGAAGCTTCCGGAGAACATGGACAAGGAGGTCGCGGAGATCATGGAGGGCGCGAAGGATCTCGTCGCGAACTTGACCGAGGTGTCGGAGAAGCTCAAGAACGGAGAGGGGACGCTCGGGAAGCTCACGACCGACGCCGCGATGTACGACGAGCTGCAGGGGCTCATCAAGGATGTCCGCCAGGTGCTCGACAACTACCGCGACACCACGCCGATCTCCACCTTCGGCTCGCTGATAATGGGCGGGCTGTAAAGGCGATTTCATAACGGCGCAAGGAAGGGATACCAAAAATGATGACTCAGACCGAACTGCACGACGAACTGTGGTTGCTTACCAAAGGCATTTTGCAGGATTCCCGCATGGATACGACTGAGGCCAGAGTGGTAAAACGCTGGCTTGAGGAGCACCAGAGCGGGGAAGAGTTTAAGCCGATGATCGGCAAGTTGGCCAAGTTCCTCGCCGACGGATTCATCGACCAGATCGAATCCAGGAACCTAGTCGAGTCCCTCGGCTACACCCTCCGTTCGCTGAACACGCGCTGACTTCGGCTCCGGGGTGTTTCGCGAAGGTCTCCCAAACCATCGGGTCCTGGCGTAGCGACGGCTCTCGCACTTCAGACAATAAGCTGTGTTCAGCCATCCGTGCCTCGGCATCTATCACTGGTTGCGTACTCGGGCAACTCCTACGCCTGCGAGCCCCGCGCTCCGGGCGTTCGTCGGAATTTTGGTGGGGACAGTCCCCCTCAAATCACCTTCAAAGCTGGGGACAGTCCCTCCCAAATCTCCTTGGGAGGGCCGAGCTCCGTCTCGGCCGCAGAATTCACTCGGGGACAGTCCCCTCATAACCAGGGACTGTCCCTCTGCAAACCGGCGGGGACAGTCCCTCTGAAAACCCCAAACTGACGGAATTTCATGTTGACGAATTTTCGTGAATTTTGACCTTGCGCAGGGGAGCCGAATCGGCCACATGCGTTTCGCCCAGTGTTTTCAGGCCTTTCGTCGAGGTCGGACAATCCCGCCATGCGGTTTTCGAAAAGCTTAACTGACAAAATTATCAGTGAAATATCAGTGAAATATCAGTGAATTGTCAGAAAACTTTTTGCGGAAACTGCTATCATATATGTGTTCTCTCCGAAGTTTCCGGCGGGTGCCGGCGGCACGGTGGGAACGCGGCATGCGGCGCCCCGCTCCACCGGCGCCCGGAAAAGGAGCAAGGCAATGGCGAGAAAGAACAGGCTGGTGGCGGAAGACGCCATCTACCACGTGTCATCCAGAATAGCCCACAGGGAG
>JAEEOY010000236.1 GCA_016284515.1 Kiritimatiellia bacterium
ATTACACGCAACGTAGATCATGAACGCGAGAAGAGGAAGAAGCGCGATCAGGAATGCGATTTCAACTGCATCGCAAACCTTTCCGACGGTCCTGTCGACCTTTTCTCTGGTGCGTTCATTCATGCCGCTATTATACCGCCTCCTCCTTTCAGTTGTCAAGTGGGTCGCCGATTGTCGTCTGCACCTCCAGGCGCAGCGCGTACGAAAGCGAGCTGTCTCCGAGCATCTCGCTCGAAATGTCCTTCGCTACGAGGACGCCGACTCCGTCGCACGGCAGCAGGTTCAGCTCCCACGCCGCGATCTCGGCCATGTCCTGCGCAGTCTGGCGTACGCCGTCGCTCCTTCCGACGACGAGCTTCTCGATGGCCTGGACCACGACCGTCGCGACGCCGACCATCACCTTGGACGCGGCGGACGTGAAGCGGATGCCTGGAGTCTGGACGAGGATGCAGCGCTTCGTCTGCGCGATCGCCGCGTCCATGCGCGCCTTCACGTCGCCCTTGTCCTCGACGACGATCGGGACACCCTGCAGCGCGTCGATTTCCTTCAGCGCGTCCGCGACGCGCTCCTGTATCTTAAGAAGCTTCATGCAGATTCCTCCATCACATAGTACCTCGCCGCCTCTACGGCGTTTTTCGTCAACTCGTCGCCTCCAGGCAGCAGTTCGGGTTCGTGCTTCAGCGTCGCCTTCTTCGCGAGTATGTAGATGACCGTCGAGAACTGCGACTTCGGGTTCTCCTTGTAGGCGAGGTAGTTCTTCCCCTTGGGCCTGAACACGTCGATCCCGTGCGACTTGAGGTACGCTACGCTGCGGCCGTAGGCTATCGCCGCGACCGGGATCGTGAGCGCCTGCTTGAACCTGGGCGTGATCGTGAGCGGCCCCAGGGCGCGTCGGATGCCGAGCGCGGCGACGGTGACGGTCGCGCCGTCCTCGCCGCTCGACGACTCCACCTTCGCGTCCTCGAGGTTGCCTGTCGGTCTTGCTCCGAGCCCATGCGCGGTCTTGTGGTGAGCGAGTGCATAGCTGCGCAGGTGGTCTCGCACGGTCTCGGAGATTTCCGCCGCGATCTCGGCATGAAGCTCCGCTCGGGCGGTCGGCTCAAGCCGTTCGATTATGCCGTCAAGCTGCGGCGTCCGGATGTTGACGGAGATGTCAGCCATTGTCCGCCTCCTCGATAAGCCCCAGCGCGGCGCATTCGTCGCGGGAGACGCGCTGCCAGGTCATGCCGCTGCCGAACGCAAACGGCGGGAAGGGGTTGCCGATCGCGTCGCGGAATCCGCCCGCGCCCTGGCCGAGCGCGGCCCAGATCGGCGAGTCTTTCAAGGCCACGAAATCCTCTTTGCAAGCGCCTTGCCAGCCCGATTCAGACCCCGCTGCAATCCAGCGGCGCTGCCAGTCCGCGCGCGGCACCATGCGCGTGCCGCCCCTGACGAGCCGCCACGCCGGATAGCGCCGCAGCTGTCCTGGCGTCGAACCCGCGACGAGCTGCCCGAGGCTCTGCGCCATCCTCCGCTGAGTCTTCACGATGAGGTCGATGCGCGGCTCATTTGCCGCGAAGACCTCCGCCACGCGTTCGCGCGCCTCGGCAAGGTTTATCTCCCCGGCGTTGTACGCCTCCACGATCGGACGGAGCTCCGGCGAGAGATGCCGGGCCGCCGCAAGGGCTCCGGACCTCGCGATTTCGCGCAGCTTCTCTCTGAGCTCTTCGTCCGTCATGTCTTTCACCCCTCTATCGTGTAGTTGACGACGACAGTGCAGCCGACCATGCCGATGCGCCGCGAGGTGACGCAGGCGTTCGGGTAGATCGTCGTCGCGCCGTACTTGAGCGCGCCTTCGACCGGCTCCGCGAGATGTCCGGTAAGCGCGTATGCCGCTGCCGCCGCGACGGTCGCGAAGACCCGCGTCGCCTGGAATGTCATCGTGCCGTGGTCGCAGCGCACATGCTCAGGGCGGATTCGGTCCGCGCCGACGTACTCGCGCTGCTCCACGCCGGGCGCCTCGCTGATCGAGAGGTTGCCGGGCCCGACGGGCGAGCCGTCGACCGACCGCTCGCCGTCGGAGCAGAGGACGTACGCGCTGCCTTCGGAAGGTGTGAGGGTAAGGTTCATCAGCTACCGCTCTGAGCAGGTGTCTTGACGACGCTGTACAGCGCACCGGCGACGTTGTTGGAGAAGCTGCGGTGCGCGACGAATCCGACTTCCCCGGCGCGGAGAGTCGTCGTTCCCCACGCGAGCGGCCCCGTCACCATCGTCGCGTTCTTGAGCGTGACGGTGAGCCCGCCAGCCCCCGCGATCACGAGGTCGCTCGACCCACGAAGCGACGTGCCACGCCCCTTGGCGATCGGCAGCGCGGAGAGTATCTGCGACTCCGAGAGCCCGACAGGAGTGCATTTCGCGCGCACCGTCACTCCGGCGAGCGTGTAGTCGATCGTACCGACGCCGTCCGTGGAGACGGGCTCCGTCGCGAGCTCCACGTCGACGGTCCATCCGTCGGCGGTGTCGGGAATCGAAAGCGAACCGAAGGTGCCGGTGTACTGGACGCCGGTGAGTCCTTCCGGATCTGGATAGCCCATGTTGTACGCGGCAGCAGCGACGGTGTAGAAGCTGTTCTCCTCGCCGGGCGCCTTGCCGAGCGCGGTGAGGGCGGTGAACGTCGCCTGTCCGAACGCGGTCGCGACGGGCGAGAGCCTAAGCGAAGGCGCGCCGGTGAGGATCGCGTTCAGGAACTCCACCTTCGTCCCGGCGAGCGAATGCACGGTGAGCTTGCGGTCCGCGCTGCCGCACAGCGACGAGCCAATGACGGGCGTCTGGTGCGGGAAGAGGATCGCGAGCAGGTCGTCCGTTATCTGCCCGCACGGCGTCAGGCTCACCGTTGCCGTCGTGTCGGTCTTGATGGTGTCCAGCGGACCCGATATCGAGCTCGGCACCTCGCTCGTCGCGGTTTCGACCTCGGCGGAGATTCCGTCGGCGTCGTGAATGGTCACGGTGTCGTACTTGACGGCACCTGGTCCGCGGATGATTGTTGTTCTGTTTGTAGCCATGTTTTCTCCTTGTCGGTTGGCGGTTAGTCGTTAGTTGGTGGTCGGGGTTATGGTGACGGGCGGGTT
>JAEEOY010000237.1 GCA_016284515.1 Kiritimatiellia bacterium
CGGCATGAATGAACGCACCAGAGAAAAGGTCGACAGGACCGTCGGAAAGGTTTGCGATGCAGTTGAAATCGCATTCCTGATCGCGCTTCTTCCTCTTCTCGCGTTCATGATCTACGTTGCGTGTAATGCGCCCGTTCATTGATACCGCCGCCAATTATGGCGGACTCAAATAAAGTAGACATCAACTTCTCCGCTGAGACCAAGCGCGCTGGAGCGGACGTCAAGAAGTTCAAGGGCGAAATCGAGGCGATCGGCCCGACCGGCAAGCGCGCGGCGGCGTCGGTTTCCGGCTCGTTCAAGGTCGTCGAAGGCGCGATCGGCAGAGTGCGCAAGGCGCTTGGCATGCTCTCGTTCGGCACGATGATGATCGAGTCGATAGCAAACATGATCGGCAAGTTCCGTGCCTGGCGCGAGGAGGTGCGCAAGGCCGCCGTGGAGACGCAGAAGCTGAAGAACGCCGCGAAGTTCGACGAGCAGACCCGCGGCGTGGAAGCACTCGCCGAACGATACCGGAACCTCACCTCGGACATTCAGTCCGCAGCAAACGCCGCGGAGGGAGCCGAGCGCGCGGCGGCTGCGGCGATGGACGCCCAGCGTCAGCAGGAGGACGCACAGCTCGCGCTGAAGGAGGAGCAGGAAGTCGCCGCGCTCGACCGTAGCGACCCGACCTACTCCGAGAAGGTCCGCCAGATACGCCAGCGATATGCGGGCGCTCGCGCCACGCTTGGTGCGGGACGCGCGGTGGAGGACGCAGAAGCCAAGCTCAAGGGCTACAAGGACGAGGAGTTCAACGAGGACGTGCGCGCCGACACCTATGCGCGCAGCGCCACGGACGCGCGCGCCGAGGCGGGCGAGATGCGACGCCAGGCGGAGCTGTGGAGGCGCATGGAGGCCATCGGCACCGCCAAGAGCGGCGAGGACTGGATGGACAGATGGTTCCGCAACCCGGAGTCGGACAAATTGGTGGCGTCGTTCTTCAAGAACGGCGGCGACAAATCCTTCATGGACGCAGTCAAGGGCATGACCCCAGAGGAGATCGCCGCGTATGCCCGCGAGCAGGCGGCGAAGTTCGACGCGAAGGCCGCGAAGGCCGAGTCGAGCGCGACCGCATTCGAAGGCAAGGCGTCGGAGTCCGCCGCGAAGTCCAAGGCCGCCGGCGCGCTCGTCGGCAGCCAGGGCGTCGTCGTTTCCGCCGCGCGGACGCGCCAGAGCGCCGCGGCTCTCTCCACGCAGACCGCGCAGGGCGACGCGGACGACGCGCTCGCCCGCAGCGAGGAGAACGCCAGGGCGCGCGCAGAGGAGGAGCGGCGCAAGACGGAGGAGGATCGCGCCAAGCGCGAGGCGGAGGAGGCCAAGCGAGCGTCTGCGCTCGCGGCTGTCGGCAGTCTTTCCGGGCAGAGGGACGCAATCCTCGCGCAGATCGCCGCACAGCAGTCACTGAAGTCCGGTGCGTCGCAGAGCGTCTTCGAGGCGCAGAACGCGCTCGACCTCGCTACGGCGAACGGCAACCGGGCGGGAATCGGGACGGCTGCGAGCGCGCTGGCGGACGCCAAGACGAACGCGCAGAACGTTGGCGCGGCTGCGGACAAGGTGCTGGCCGATCTGTCCGCAAGCCTCAAGAACATCGAGCAGAGGCTCAACGCGGCGAGCAACTACCTCAAGCAGCAGAACAGCCAGTCCGCGTATGCGTGGGCTGAAGCACCGGCGGGAGACTGACGATGACGGCAGCGGACAACACAAACCTTGGCCCCCGCGAGGCCGAAAACTCGGCAACGTCGCGCCTTTTCGCGTTCTACCGCGTCAGGGCGGGCGCATCGCAGAGGTTCTATCCCGGGCGCGGCACGAGGCTCCACTTCGCCAGCAAGGCGACGGACACGCTCGAAGTCGCGGGCGTGCCGTCCGGACTGCTCGCGGCCGGCGACAAGGTGCGTGTTCAGTACAAGGGCGCCACTGTATTCCTGGGCAAGGTTGAGTCGTGGTCGAAGCGACAGAGTCGCGGCACGGACGAAGTGGAGGATGTCGTCTGCTCCGGACCGTGGGCCGACATGCAGCGGCTCGTCTACCGCCAGCTGTGGATGACGGGATCGAGCTTCCAGTACAGCTCCAGGCTGATTCTCAACCAATATCAGGACGGCACGGCGCAGAACCTGAACAGCGAGCTTGCGGAGATTGCTGGGCACGGCGCTTCCGCCTGCGGCTACACCGTCGCGACGCCGGTCTCCGTGTCGACGCAGTTCCTTCCGTTCGACGAATGCCGGGACATCACCGTCGCGGACGCGATCAGGCGCGAACTCCGGTACTTTCCGAAGACAATTGTTCGTTTCGACTATTCAGGTGCTACGCCACAGCTCGTTTTTGCCCATCCCGGCAGCGGGTCTGACGCCGCATATGTCGCCACAGTGCCGAAGACATCGCGACAGTACGACTACACAGCGCATCCGATAGCCGGCGTAGACCTGGAGATCGAGACTGTTGCCGACGACTACAGGGTAATCAGCCATCAGACGGCAGGCAACACATCGGCGGGGAATCCCGACTGCCTCTATGCAACACTACAGCTCGCCGGAGCGACTGGTTCAACTGTCACTCAGTCGCTGAATGTAGTCACGGAATCAGTACCTGGAGACCTAAACGACAAAACATGGTGGAAGTCGAAGCATCCACGCCTTGCGAACGTCGCCGCAAACGAAATCACCATCACCAACGGCGCGCGCTCTGGTGCCGCGACAGCGTCTGACTACCCGCGCATCGTCTCGAACTCCGCCGGAGAGCTCGAGGCTGCCGGAATACAGTGCAGGGTCGAGCAGTTCACATGCGACGTGTCTATCAATCATGCGACGGACGCAGAGGAGAACATCAAGCTGACGATGAACTTCCTCACGACAAACGCCACCACGAAGAAGTACACGTGGGTCGTATCGTCGGATTCCACGTCGGGTGAGACAGTCCCGGATGGCCTAGCCGCTGCAATCCTCGCCGACAGGTCTGGCGAGCTACGGCGCGAAAAGTTGGTGCTGCGACTCGGCGACGCCCTACCGACGCTCGGCGACAGATGCGACGGGCTTTTCCTCCAGTCGTTCGACGTGGACTGCTCCACGCTGATCGCCGAGCTGACGTTCGGCGCTCCGGAGTATCTTTCGCCCGAGGACATGGCGGGGCTGCTGTCCGGCTTCAGGAACAAGCGTCGCTCGACGAATTCGACGAGCCGCAGCACCGGGAAGCCTAAGGACGACGCGAAAGACAAGGTTGAGTCGGGCAGCATCCCGCCGCTGTCCTCTACCGAGTGGGCTCCCGGAAATAAGACGAAATTCACTGTTCATCCACCAGCAGCCAACAACAACGCCGGAACAATCAAGCTTGACTCAACCTCTGTCCCCCAGGGGAAGACGTTAGAAACCCACACGCTTACCATCACGGGCACAGGCTCCGGCGGCTCCAACACGACTGTCAAAATACTGGCGACGGAGGATCTGACGATCACCCCTGGCGGTGGAAGCTCACCATCCGGAGCGAACGGCACGATATACTCCTTTGGGGGACTATACTGGGATCCTTCGTCGTATAAAGTTCGCGCGAAGTTCACCCCTTGCACTGTCGCAAATGGGCTCATAACCGCCATCGGCTCTGAGCAGACAACAACGGACGCCGCCTCCATCTCTACGACGGCGATATCAAGCATCATCAACTGATATGGTCCTTGAAATTTATCTAAATAACGCACTTGTTGCGTCAAAGACTTGCGCAATGGCCTCCGTCGGCGATACCGACAGCGTGTCCGCTGTCTGTGGAAGCATAAGTGTTGAGCTTCTTTCGACAACAAACTACAGACCATACAACGACCAGCCAAGCTATCAAAACTTCTTCAGAGAAATCGACGCGCCAACACGAGGATACAAACTTGTTCGCCATGTAAAAGAATACAATGGCAGTGGTTCAGGCACGCCGCCAGACGAAGACACCACATTTGGAGCTGCGTTTGAATATCCAAGCCAACGGCAAGACAATGCACTCTGTGAATACCACAACACGCGGAATCCTAATGGCACTTGGCTGGTCACCGTCCGTGCGTATTTCGAGAAAGTTCCGCGCGTTCCAACGGGCCTCTTGGTCAACAGCTCGTCGCGATCGACATCCGTGCAGCTCGTCTACGACGACCGGACGGGCGGCTCGGGGCTCCTCGTCGCCGACTACTAATCACTTTCCCCGCTCAAGTGCCAGACCATCGCCCCCTAGCGTACTCCTATGCAAACATGCAGATGGACCTCTTGAGCGGGGTATTTATGTCCCTTGCAAAGCCCCTTCAAGGCTTGTGCAATATCTCACAAACTTGATTTACTGTCGCATATCGCTTTGCGCGTTACAGTGTAGCGAGAAATGCGTCCGATGGACTTCTCCCACACAACCACGCGATTCCCCCTGACCCTGACGGCACTGGGAGTGACAAGTCCGTCTGTCTCGTCAAGCTTGCGGAACCACACTCCTTCGCAGGCGTAGAGGGCGAGCTGGCCCTTTTCGGACCTCACAACGGCCACGACCGAGCCGTGCGCGTCGAGCCCGTTGCCATCAAGTTCGGGGACAGTCCCCTCGCATTTCCACACGGGGACAGTCCCCGCCGATTTCGAGTAGACATACCCCTTCCCGCCGATCTGCGCCGCGAAGCGTCCGTCGGCGAGCGGTGCAAGCGAGGTGAAGTCGCCTTCCGCCCCCTCCGGACGCGGTAGCGCGCTTTCGCCGCACCAGCTGGTCCCCTCGCCGACAGGATGTCCATCGCGGTCAACGAGATAGGTCTTCACGACTCCGTCGGCGCGCATGGCAAACACGAGCGAACGACGCTCCGCCTCCGGAACGGCGAACGCCGCGACCGGATGGTACGCGTCCCACTTCTGCCCGTGTCCGTCGTCCGCCTCGGGATAGTCCATGAAGTCGCGGCCGTAGTCCAGCGTAAGCTCCGCGTCGGAGAACTTCCCGTGCCTGAACTCGACGTGGCGTCCGTGCGTCTCGGTGACGTGCAGCGCCTTGCCGTCCGGCAGGACCACCGTCGCGCGGACCGGCATCCTGACGAGCGAGGCGGACGTCGGATCGTTCGACTTCGCGTCCCATCCCCACACGAGCGAGTCGGCGGCGAAGAATCCGTCGTCGTCGAGCGCGAAGTTCGGGAGGTCATGGACGCCTCCAAGCCGCTTCTCCGGGACAAGCGTCCAGGAACCCGCGTCGTAGCGCATCAGGTACACCGCGCTGTCGACTTTAGAGAGGACCGCATAGAGTCCGTTCGGCACGGCGCAGATGCCGACGGCGTGCATTCCGCTGTCCATCAGCACATGAGCGATGACGTATCCCGACGCGCCGCCGTAGACCACGCCCGGCGCAGGCTTCATAGTGCGCGCGTCGTAGCGCTTGATCGTCTCGCCGTTGAGCGCCCAGAATTCATCGCCGACGACCGAACCGCGCGTCATGCATATCTCGCGGTCGCCGAACGGAGAGCGCATCATCACAGGCTCCCCGTCGCGGTACTGGTAGTAGTTGCGATGCTCGACGAACGAGATGAGCGTTCCGTCTGGCGCGAAGTCTATCATGCACGGATACGACGAGCCGTTCCTCACCGGCGTCTCGGTTATCGGAGTGCGCGAGCCGTCGGCGCAGGATATCCACTCCATCGTCGAACGCGGCGTCATGCACGCGAGGCGTCCGTCCTTCACCTTCTGCGAAATCGCGCACACCTTCTCCGCGATGAGCTCTCCCTCCGCCGCGCCGGACCTGATGCGGTAGAGTCTTCCGGCGGCTTCCTCGTTGCGGCGCGGATCCTGCGCCGCGAGCCCACCGGCGAGAACGAAAACATCTCCGGTCGCCTCGTCGATCGCCATCGAGTCGAACCTGTCGAACGTCCGCGCGCCGGGGAGATTCCACGAAGCAACGGGCTTGCCCTCGAGCGTCATCGCGACGACCTTGCCGCGTCCGGCGGATGCATATAGGACGTCCTTCTTCCAGTCGTACACCGGACCCGCGGCGTAGTACTCGCCATGGTAGCCGCGTCCGTCGGGCGCCCTCTCGAGCGCGAAGGGATTCACGGACGAATCGACGCGCGCGAGCTTAGCCGACTCGACCGCGGCCGGGGCCTTCGGCGCGTCGTCCGCCTCGGCCTGCGCAGAGCCGAAGCGCGCCGTGCCCCACTTTTCGGGCGCGGGGATTATCTCGCCCGGAACATCGTTGACGAGTCCGGTGTCCTTGTTGCTCCAGTACGAACGCGAGAGATTGACCGTTCCGTCGCGGTCGCCGAATATGACGCCGAAATCGCACCTGAGCTCGCGCGCCGCCGAGAAGTCTCCCGGAGCAAGGAACGAGACTGTGTAGTCTCCGCCGCCCTTGCGCACCTTGACGTCGAGGTCCGTCGGGAACGACACGTCGCCCACGGTGTGCGTGCGCCACGGCGACGCGAAGTTGTGCGGCGTACCCTTGGCCTCGTGGCGGTAGAGAATCGCCTTGTCCGGCGGAAACACCATCAGCCTGCACGGCTTGCCGCCCTCGTCGAGATACTGGAAATCGACGGCGTCGCCAGTCTTGAACATGAGGTACGGATCCGTTCCGTTGTTGAACCACGGACTCGGCTCCCACACCGTATACTCAAGCCTGAGCCTGCCCGCGTCGCGGCACGCGGCGATGCGCACGTGCCACGCGCCGAACTGCCAGTGTGCGACTTCGGCCGGACCCTTCGCGTCCGGCACCGCTAGCGACGCCCTGCCTGCCTTCCCCGCAGCCACGACGGGGTTCGCCTCCTGCGCAGCGACTAGCTCCTCCGCGCTGAACTCGCGCTCGTACCGGCTCTCGCGAATCTTCGAGAGGTTCGTGATCTCGTACCAGCGGTATCCGCCGCCGCCGGACGTGAGAATTGCGCGGCGTCCCTTGCGGTCCCACTGGAACGATCCGCCGAACGATTCGCCGCCGATGTACGTCTCGTCGTTTGCCGCGGCGACGCGGCAGTCGGAGAATATCTCGTCGAGGTAGATTCCGTCCGTCGTCAGGAAAAAGATGCGTCCGTGGTTGTTCTTGAGCGCGAACACCTCGTACTCGCCCTTCTCTCCGCCAGGGACCGACCCGAGGGAGAAGAGCGCGCCCTGCAGCTCGCCCGGACGCGGCATCGGCGCGTCGTGAGAACCGTGGACGTTCGCGTGCGGATTCTTGATGTACCAGTCGAGCGTGCCGTCGGGGAGGAACGCCATCATGAACGGAGACTGCGTCGGATATATGAAGCGTCCGTCGCGCGTGCAGTAGTTCTCCGTGCGTCCCGGGAACGGCCGCACCTGTCGGGAGGCGCCCCTTCATCTTCCGCTTCGCCGCGAGCGCCTTCGATAGCGACCATTCGGGGAAAGCGAAGTCGAGGAAGCATATCTCGCCGTCCTGCGCAATCGGCACGGTGAAGTCGAGATCGCTCACGAAGAGCCCCCATCCGCACGGCGCGCCGGCGTCGAACGGACCGAACTCGAACTCGTCCGCGTCGAAGCGCTCGTTTCCGTTGAGGTCGTGCCATGCCATCAGCGTCGCCTCGTCGTGCTTGAAACGGTCGCCGCCCTTGTCCGGAAACGCCTTGGCGTACGCCTCGCCGATCGGAGCGCACGTGTGCTCGCGTCCGATCATGTGCGAATAGAATCCGGGCGAGCCGAACATCGCGAGCGGCTTGAGGCGCATCTCGGAATCGAGGTACTCCCAAATCATAGTGACGCCGTCGTTGCCTATGACGTAGGTCTTTCCGCCGCGGCGCGCGAAGCGGTAGGTGCGCGAGCTGCGCGGCGGGACATCGTACCTTTCGCCCTGCGGAATCGTCTCGTTGAAGAGAAGCGCGATCGGCTCGTCGACGCCCTTCTCGGGATCATAGCGCCACTCGGTGTCGTGCGCGATCCAGCGCGTCGCGTCCTCCTCGTCCATGCCGACGCCGGGCGAGCCGTACTTCTCGCTGCCGACCTTCTCGTATTCGCACACTCCCGTCTCCGCGTTCCAGCGCGAGACGCGCTTGGGGTTGTAGCGGCTCTCGGCGATCCAGAGCGAACCCTTCGAATCGAAGGCGAGCGCCGTCGGATTGACGAGCCTGTTTTTCCTCCACGCGCCGGCGTAGCCGTTTCCGCGCTCGCCGATGATGCGCGTCTCACGTCCGGACGAGCGCTCGTACACATGCACAACGCTGTCGCCCTCCTCAAGCGCGAATAGCTCCCCGCCCTTCACCGCTATTGCTGTCTGGCGATCGAACATCGGATACACCAGGCTGTCGCCGTCAACGCAGAGAGGACCGGCGAACGGACGCTCGATGCGCTCGCCCGTGAAGACGAGGCGAGCGCGGTCGGGACGGTCTTCAAGCGCATAGACGTCGACGGTCCGCGAGAGCGCATTGGAGAGGTAGACCTTCCCGCCGATGCGCGCAGCTCCCTTGAGCGACGTCTTTGGCGCGCCGGATATCTCGGTATGGCGCCGCGCGTTGCGGAGAAGTCCGTAGCAGTGCAGCTCCAGGTCGTTTCCGTCGCGCTCGCGCACGGAATACAGCCAGTCGTTCGTGCCCGCGAGGTAGAAGCACGCCTTGTTGCCGAGGTTCCATCCGTCGCCGTATCCGTTGAGCAGCTTCCCCTCGTGCGAAAGGACGAGCGTTGAGTTCCCGCCCTCGGTGAAGAGCGCCGCCGCGACCATCAAGTCGCCGGCCGGCGCGAGCATGGTGCAGGGGAGGTGGTTCGGACCGAACCCGGAGAACATCTTCTCGCCGCCCGCGGCAAATGTGCCGCGGAAGTCGTAGCCGATGCCGGGATGGGCGACGACGCGGACGGTGTACTTGCCGCCTGCGGCGCCTGAGCCGTCCTCGGCGCGTCCGTCCCATTCGACGGTGTGACGCCCCTTCTTGTACTCGATCCCGTTGACGAGGTTGCGCACGCGGCGTCCGTCAGGACCGTCAAGCGCGACCGTGGCCTTGCCGTCGAACGGCATATCGAAGGCGACCTGAACCGAGGCCGCCAAGAGCATAGCTATTGCGGAATTCATCATCTCCCCTTTCCCTTTCCCGGTATTCTACCATATTTCGCCCATCAAGGGCAAATCCGGCATGGGGCGGGGAGAGGCGAAATGCGTCACTTAGACTCGACCACGTAGACGGACAGCGAGAGCGGAGGCAGCACGTCCTCGCCCGTGAAGTCGACTTCGGTCGTGACGGGCTTCACCTTCTCCGGCTCGAACGCGGTGTTCGCGTCATCCGCGCAGGCGGACGTGAGCACGGTCTTCTCGGCCTTGCCGCGGAGATTGACCTTCACCGGCGCGGGCTCGTCGCCGCAGTTCACCAGCTTTAGGACGACGGAACCGTCCGCGCGGCGGAGCGCCGAGCCCTGCACCCTGCGGATCGTGAAGTCGTCGTTCCCCTTCGCGCCCCATGTCTTCGGAACGGTCACGTCGAACGTCGTCGTGTTGATGTCGATCGCGAGCACCTCGTCGCCCCTGTATTCGCCGAAGAGGCGCTGCGTCCAGTAGCTCGGCGTGAGATAGGCGCGGTCGGTGTCGATGTAGATGAGGTTCGGCGTCCACGTCGTGTGCTCGACGTTCGCAAAGAGCGGCGCATATGCCGCGAGCTTGACGAGGTCGGCGCTGCGCTCGAGCGAGCACATGTACGCCGCCTCGCCGATCGCCGCGCGCAGCGATCCGTAGCGCCCCGTCCCCTCCGTGACGGCGTACTCGCCGACGAAGATTCCGAAGCTCCCGCGCTCCATCTTCCCGTAGCGCTCCGCGCCGACGGACATGAACCAGTCCGGACGCTGATAGTCGTGGTCGTCGCGCAGCTCGAACGGACGCGCCTTGACCTGCCAGTCCTTGAAGTAGTTGGAGATGATCTTGATCTCGGGGTACTTCGCCTTCACGGCGTCGTAGATGAGCGCATAGCGGTCGTCGTACTCCTTGCCCCAGCGCTCGTTGCCGATCTCCAGGTACTCGAGGTTGAACGGCTCTGGATGCCCCGCCGCGGCGCGCTTCGCGCCCCACTCGGTGTCTACGCCTCCGTTGCAGTACTCGATGCAGTCCAGCGCATCCTGCACGATCTCGTCCATCTTGTCGAGCGGAACCTTGTCCCTGTGAGCTTCGCCGTCGTTGATGCAGAAGAGCGGCTTCGCGCCGAGCGCCTCGCTGAGGAGCAGGTATTCGTGGAAGCCGACTGCGTTCGTGGACCAGTATTTCCAGACGTTCCACTGCGTGCGGCGGTCCCACTTCCCGCCGAGCGTCTGCTTCCATCGGTACGCGCCCTTCATCGTGTCGCCTTCAACCCAGCATCCGCCGGGGAAGCGCATGAAGCTCGGATTCAGCGCCTTGAGCACTTCCACAAGGTCGCGGCGGAAAAGCCCCGCCACGCGGTCCGCCGGCATGAGGCTCACGCAGTCGATGTCGAAGCTGTCGCCGTCAACGAGCCTTATCGCAAGCCTCGCCTTCGGGTCGCTCGCCGTCGGCACCAGCCGCGCGGAAAACGCCTTCCACGACTTTCCGTCCGTCCCCTTAAGCGACAAGGTCTGCTTCGCGCCGGCGAACTCCACCTCGACGACTGCGTTGCCGCGCAGCTCCACCTCGAAGTCGTAGGCCGCGCCTGCGACGGCGTTCATTCCGAAATAGCCGTCGTTGAGGATTCCGCCGCCCTTGCGCGCCTTCACCCGGCAGAACGACGGACTCTTCTCATACGGACCTCCCTTCGCGACGAGCTCGTACGTCGCCGCGCCGAACGGATGCCAGTACTCAAGCGTCAGCTCGCGGATCCCGCCAAGCCCGTCCTCAAACGCGCGGTTGCGCACCATCTCGGCGTAGACGCCTCCGTCGAGCGACAGGTCGATGTCCTCGAAGAATATGCCCCACATGTCGAGAGCCATCGGATACTTCGCCTCGCCAATGGTTACGGTAGAGACGTCGGCGCAGGCAACCCCTGCGAATGCCGCTGCCGCGGCGACAACAAGCGCTTTAGTTTTCATGCCTAAATTATAGCAAAGCGCCCGAATGCCTTCTATCCCCCGAAAGGGCGTGTCTACCGCACCCAGTCGACGAGGATCTGCTCGAAGGCTACACCCTGGTCGAGAGGCGAAAGCTCGAGCGTCGCGGAACCAGACGCGCCGTGCGGAACCTCGAGCCGCACCTTCTGCCGCACCACCCTCCGCGCGATCGTCGGATAGTACACGGAGTAGATGTTCTCCGGCTTTTCGTTGAGCCTCGAGTTGAAGTTCACGACCTTAGGCTCGCCGCCCTTCGCAAACGCAACGGAATAGCGGTGGCCATCGGGCCTCGCAAACGCAAGCGTCGAGCGCGTGATGACCGTCACCTCTGCGGACCTCGCGCCAGACGGAACCTTCACCTTGTACGAAAGCTTAGCACCAGTCGGCGCGTCGACGCGCGGGAAAACCTCCATCGCCCCTTCGCCATATCCGAGCCCAGGAATGAACTCCCAGCGGAAGCCCTCCGGCGCATCGGCCTTGGCATAGCGGTTGGCATCGATGGCGAACGGCTTGGACTTTTGGACGCTAGACGCGGGACGAGAGACGAGAGCCGCATTACCACGTCTCACGTCCAACGTCTCGCGCCCTTTTGCCGCGCCCTTCCCGCACGCCGCCTTCCAGACGGGAAGCGCGACCTTCGCCCACTCGGCGTAGCCCTTCGCGTTCGGATGCAGCCCGTCGTCGTTAAGCCCAGGCGTCAATCGTCCGTCGTCGAGCGTGAAGAATCCGCTCCAGTCCGTCCACACTATCGTCTTCCCGTCCGCAAGCGGCCTGAGCAGTTCGTTCACCGCGTCGTTTTTGCCGCGCTCCACGGAATCCGGCGTGCCGCGCGGGAGAATCGGACACAGCAGAATCTTCGCCTGCGGCTGGCGCGCGCGTATCTCCCTGAGCGCCGCGCGTATCTGCGCAGCAGTCTCCTCGGGCGGCTCTCCGACGCCGTTGTTCGTCCCGATCATCAGCTGCACCGCCTTGGCGCGGTATCCGTCGAGCTCGCCGGACCTGAACCGCCACAGCAGGTTTTTCACGTTGTCCGCTCCGAAGCCGAGATTGAGCACCTTGAGCTCGTTCGTGACCTGCACATACGCATCCTTGCCGTGGCGCTCCCAGCGATGCGTTATCGAGTCGCCCGCAAGCACGAGATCAAACTCGCGCTCCGCCTTCACGCGCTCGAGGATCGCGTCGTGGCGGCGCATCCACCAGTTCTCGCCCATATTGGCGTCGTACGACTTCGCGCGCTGGACCGAGTAGATGCGCGGCTCCTTCGCGTCCAAGAGCTTAGCCGCGCTTTCCGCCACAGCGGCCCTCTCCGCCGCAGCGCCCGCGCGCGCGACCTTCGGACACGTATCCGCCGGGAATCCGTCGCTCCAAGACGTGTAGCCAATCACCTTCTGCTTCATCATCCCGTTCCACTTTCCGCCTGCGACCTTCAGGTTGTACTCGTCGCACAATTCCCCGTGCCGCTTGAACGCGGCCTCAACCCTGTCCGCCCAGGCGTTTATCTCGTCCTCTTCCTCTGCGCTCTTTGCGGACGCGGCGGCCAAATGGTAGTTCTTGGCTTGCGCATAGTACATCTCGTACAGATTCGCCATCGCCTTGACGTGGAAGAGCACGATTTCGAAATACGCGTCCTTCACGTCCGCCGGAATCCGCGCGTACTGTGCCTCCGCGTCCTTCGCCAGCTTCATGTATTCGCCGACGACCTTCGCCCACTCGCCGGACTCGAGGCCGTACGTGTCCTTGTTCAGCATCTCGGGCGTACAGCGACATGCCCAGCGAGACGTGAGGTCGAGAATGCGCGCGGCCTCCTTGCACTCCTTCTCGCCGAAGATTCCCGCGCAGAAGCGCTCCGTGAACTTTCCGAGTGTCGCCGGCGTGTAGCGCGTCGGATTCCACGCCATGTCGAGAAATAGCGTAATCGGATACTCCATCGGCTTCAGATCCCCGACGTTGAGCACCCACAGACGGTCGACGCCGTATTCATACGCAAGCGACATCTGCTCCCACATGGACGCCGCGCTCGTGCAGTTCATGAACTTCGAGTTGCGCGGCGCGCCCACGTAGTCGACGTGGTAGTACATTCCCCATCCGCCAAGGCGGTTCCTCTCCTCCTTGCGCGGAAGCATGCGCACGTTTCCCCAGTTGTCGTCGCAGAGGAGAATCGTGACGTCCTCGGGCGGACGCATCCCCTTGTCGAAGTAGTCCTGCACTTCCTTGTAGAGCGCCCACACCTGCGGCACATCTGCCGCGCTCTTACCGGTCTCGCGCTCGATGATGGCGCGCTGGTTCGCGATGATGGACTTCATCAGCTCCATGTCTCCGTTGCCGTCCATCTCGACGTCGCCGTCTCCGCGCATTCCGATCGTCACGACGTCCTCTGTCAGCTTCATTCTCCGCACGCCCTCTGCGAAGAACTTGTCGAGCGCGTCCTTGTTCGTCCTATAGTTCCAGGCCCCGATCTCTTTTCTGCGGCGCGCGTATTCCTGATGGTTGCGCGCCATCGGCTCGTGGTGCGAAGTGCCGACGATTACGCCCATTTCGTCGAGCGTCTTCGAGTTCTCGGGATCGTCCGCGTAGAACGCCCAGCACCACATCGCGGGCCAGATGAAGTTTCCGCGAAGGCGCAGCACTAGTTCGCCGACGCGCGCGTAAAATCGGTGGTCTCCGCATTCGGTCCCGTACGTGTTCTTCACCCATCCAGTGAGACAAGGCGCCTCGTCGTTGAGGAAGATCCCGCGGTAGCGCACCGCCGGCTCGCCGTTCGTATACGTCCCGCGCTTTATGGAGAGGTTGAGCTTTTCGTCGTTCTTCGCCTTCCATCTTATGGGTGCATCCGCCCAGTCGTACCACGGTGAGACGCCGATCTGCTCGGACAGCTCGTAGATTCCGTACACCGCGCCGCGCCTGTCGCTTCCGGAGATGACGAACGAGTCTTTCGCGACGCGCATGACGTACTGCTCGCGCTTGCCCTTCAGGGCGGGATCGATGCGGACAACTATGGAACGGCGGCTGTTCGGCGGCGTCTTCTCGCCCGTGACGCGCTCGAAGTCCGCGTCGAGATTCGCCGCCGCGATCCTCACCGCAGGTTCATCGCTTTCCACGACGATCCTCACGGCGGGGCGTCCGTTCTCGACGAGCGTGAAGCGGTCCGGCGCAAGGCGGTCCGTCGTCGCGCCTGGATGGTCCATCGCCCCGGCTGTCAGCGTGGCGAGCACCGCCGCCGCCATTACATGACTTTTCATTCTCGTTCTGCCCTGTGAATACTATCTGGATGAACTGTTGATCTGACTGGGGGAAGCGGCGTCCCGCCGCTTGTTCTTGGCGAGTTTCCATACGGCCTTTGCGCACTGCTTCATCTGTCCGTCGCGGCCGAAGAACAGCGGATAGTCCGTACGTCCCCTTACGGGGAAGTCGTTCAGCCAGGAGTCGCCGTCCGTAAGCCCCCACAGCGTGACGCGGTCGATGACGTCGGCATGGCGCAGGTACATCTTGAAGAGGTCGAAGTAGCGCCTTGCGTGCTCCTTCTCAACGTCCTTCGGGAGGACGCCGTCCTTCCACGGATTGTACTTCTCGTCGTAGTCGTGGCTGGCGGTGATCTCGGCGGTGAGCCCCCACGCGCTCGGCAGCGCGCTGACGTCGAGTTCAGTGATCATCGCCTTCACGCCCACGGACGCAAGCGCCTCGATCGTAGCCTCGTACTCCTCGACGCGCGGACCCTTTAGCCCGGCGTGGCTCTGGAGTCCGACCGCGTCGATGCGCACGCCCTTCTCCTTGAATTTGCGGACCATCTCGACGACTCCCCTGCGCTTGCCCGCAGTGAACATGTTGAAGTCGTTGTAGTACAGCTCCGCTTCAGGGTCGGCCTCGTGGGCGAAACGGAACGCGAGCTCGATGAAGTCGTCGCCGATTCCGTCGCGCCACGGCGAGGGATGGAGGTTGCCGCCGTCGTCGAACGCCTCGTTCACGACGTCCCATCCGTGGATGCGTCCCTTGTATCGTCCGACGACTGCGTGGATGTGCGCGCGCATCCTTGCGATCAGCGTCTCGCGGTCGGCCTTTGAGCCGTCGGCGTTGACGAAGAACCAGTGCGGCGTCTGGTTGTGCCACACGAGGCAGTGTCCGATGATCTTCATCTTGTTCTTCTCGCCGAAGGCGACGAACCTGTCCGAGACATCCCAGTGGAACTCGCCTTCCTTCGGCTGAAGCGCGAACGGCTTCATCTCGTTCTCGGCTGTGATGGAGCTGAAGTGCTGCTCGACGAGGCGCGTCGAGTCGTTCGGCGCGTGCATGAATATCCTGGCGGGGATCGCGACGCCGAACCTGAACGGCATCGCGTCCTTTATTCCGTCGGCCCCAAAGAGCGCGCCGGAAGCCAGTGCGAACGATGCGAGAAGCGTGATGTGTTTCATATTACTCCAATTTGCAGATGCTACTAGATATTTATATGCAGCAATTATACCATTCCCCAGCTCGTTCAGTCCATCACCCATTTTAGCTATAGACCCGCACGGCCATCGGGCGGAAGGAGGCGTCCGCACGCCCGTCACCTGAGGCTGACGGAGAAGCCCGGGTTCCTCCTGTGGACAATCGACTTGGATCCGTCCTCGTTGGAAACGAGCCTGAACGCCCAGCCGGGTGCCGCGATGTCCGTGGTCACGCCGTTGCGGTCGAATCCGGTGACGAAGCCGGTTACGCGGATGAGCTCGCGCGGCTCAGTCTTGCTCGGGACGTACGTCCCCCGTGAAACGTGGACATTGACGCCTGTAAGGTCAAGGTTTCCGTTCACCACCGGCACGTCGTCGCCTGTGTTCGAGGCGTCGAGCTTGAGTGTCGAGCCTGAGGCGAGGCTAATGGGATTCGAACCCATGTCGCCGGCGAAAAGAGCCGACGCGCCGCTTGCGACCGAGAGAGATGAAACATTGGCGAGACCGCCGCGGAACTCGACGCCTCCAGCCGCAACCGTGAACGTTCCTCCATTGGCGACAGTACCCGCCAAAGTCCACGTACCAGTACCATGTTTCTCGATGGCGATCGGATAAGAATCATTCCCGAACATGTTCGTGATTGTTCCCGCGAAGACTCCGTCCTCGTTGTTCCAGCCGACCTTGAGCGTGGCAAGCAACCCTACAGCGTTCATGTGCGAGCGGAGAATAACGCGCTCCGGGTGTTCGCCTTCCGTAACGAGATTGCCGAGGTTGTATGTCGGCGGCGTTGAGTAGTTCTCTGACAGAAGGTCGAACTGAGAGTCAGCGTCATCATTACACGAAAGCGCCAGTGTCCCGTTGACGAACGCTTTCGTCGTGACGTTGTCGTCCTCGAAGCGGATGCCGAAACCTCTGTTCTTGTTGGCGCTGTTTGCGTTTCGCAGCGCAAGCGTGCCGGTAAAAAGCGAGTCATCGGTGTTCTTGTCGCCGACTGTAGGGGTTACGCCCGACGAAGCCGCGGAGACGATCGTGAGATGCCCATCGCCGACGAACGGCGTTGTCGTGAACGCGCTCGGTAACGTTCCGCCGTTATCGTTGTCGAAAGCGAACACGTTGCTTTTGCCCTCGACCATCACCGTGCAGGTCTTGCCCTGGCCAAAGTTCCAATCTTTCCACGGCTCCTTGAGATTGGCATTACCAAGGAAAGCAAGCCCGTTGTTGCAGGATTTCTGGTAGACTGGCTGAACGCCAGCCGTATCCTTGAAGCCGATGCCGCCGTCAGGTATGTAAGTATTAGGAATCTCAATCGCCGCGCCGCAGAAGACGGGCATTATGCTGGACGGGAACGCGACTCCGAGCGCCCACGCCTTGTCGCCGCCGTTGAGGCCGATGTAGACGCGCGACTTCGCAGCGCCGTTGTTGACGAAGGCGACGCCGCTACCGAGCGTAATGCCCGCAACGCTGAGGTTGTGTCCGTTAAGGTCGATCGTAACATTGTCTGCGACGGAGACGACGGAATCCGTCCAGTCGGCATCCTCACTGAGAACGATGTCCGATACGATGTCCGCCGTGCTGTTGACAAGCACGACGTTTCCGTCAACGGCCTTCGTCATCCATCCCTGCTCGGCCTGCGCGGCGGAGACGGACGGAAGCGTCGTAGTCCCCTTGGCCACGAGATATGCCTGTCCTGGGACGAGCCCAGTTGCATCGACTGTGAATCCGGCAAGATTCGCCGCGCTTGTGAAAGTCAGAACGTTTTCCGCATCGAAAAGGAGCTTCGCTCCAGCATTTGCGGTAACGGCGCCGTTGATAGTGCCGTTTCCGCATATTGAGCCCGCCGCGCCGACCGACAAGCTTGTGCACGTTACGGTTGCATTTTCGCCATAGACCGCGAGCGATCCGTTCACGACAATCGCGCCGTCTCCGCCCTCTACCGTCATTGACGCAGCGTCGCCCGTGACCCAGACTTCATGATTGGCGCCGATGGTGACCGTGTTGTAGAAATTCGCGGTGCGCATGAAGAGCGTCCTGTTCATCTCTTCGTTGTCCGTGCGCAGAGCGGCCTGTGGGAGGAACCATCCGTTACTGGAGTCAACCGCTGATACCGGGCAGTCGAAAATTACGCCGGGTGTCAGCGCGAAATCGCCCCAGGCGTTTGAGAATAACACGTTGAGCGTGGCGTTGAGTCCGGATCTGACGGTAAACGGATTGGAAGACATGTTGAGGATGTTCGTTATGCCAGGGGTCGACGTTCCGCCCTGCATGTTCCGGCGTATGAGCAGTTGCCTGCCGTTGAACCATCCGTCGCCGAGCGTGAGCGTAACGCTGCCTGCACCCTCCTCGAAGCGAAGTCCCTGGACATTCGATCCTTCAAAAAGAAGCACCGTCAGGTCTTCAGACTGCGAGAAGACGGCGTAGTCCTCATTGCCTGGCTTCGTCCTGTCCGAGCCGCCTTC
>JAEEOY010000238.1 GCA_016284515.1 Kiritimatiellia bacterium
GACCCTTGTCCGGTACCTTCCGCTTTCCAGAACTCTTGCGGTCACCCGACCGCCTTCGTCCAAGTCCACTTCAGGTGGTTAACTTGTTGTCCTCTCGCTCGGTTGAGTCAACTTTCGTTGTGCCCAAGTCTGTTAACCAAGGCCCGGACACCTCGTCCGAATCCTCTTCCTCACTCAAGAACGCCAATATTGTACCATAATTTGCGCCCGGAGCGCAAGGGGGTGTGGAAAAAAATATTCAAGGGTATAAAATACCCCTTAAATTGCGTCAGACCCTTGAATTTATTAGGTCCTCTGCATATGTATATGCACGCGCCATCACCCGATGACAAAAAAATTCAAAAATTTTTTTCATTATCTTATGCACCCGATCGGACATACGATGATGCCGTCCTCCTTGCGACGATAGGCAAAATCACCTGCGGCAACGAGAACCATGCGAAACGACGGAGGAGGCATTCTTGTCGTATCGATCTTGGACGAAAGAGTCTCCAGCGTCCTGACGCCCTTCTCTATAAGGGTCTCTCCGCCCGTCTTTATCTCTATAAGACCGTAACTACCATTCTCAAGCCGCATGACCGCATCGCATTCAAGTAGGAGAGCTTCTCCGCAGGTAGCGCGTCTGCAATTCTATTTTTATAATCCGCCATATCATTGACTATTACAGCAAAAATATGTCATTACTGTCAACGTTAGGTAATTTGGCGCCTTTTCGTTAGGTAATTTGGCGCCTTCAGCACCTCCAAGCGTTTGGGCTCTCGCGCGGGGCCTCGCTACCGCTCCGCAGCTTCGCGCCACTCAACGACTGTATATGTGCCAGGGTAAGCATTTTGGGATGCGACTGCGTCGCATATATCGGCCGAAGGCCGCTATAATCACAGCAAAGAGCGTCTCCTGGGTGTGGTTGAAAAGTGCGGAGCAGTGAAGCGGTAGCGAGAACCCTAACCATCGGAGTTTTACTCATATTCTTCAACTAAAAACTCCGAAGAGCCGGAATTTTGGGAAGTTGAACTTTTCAACTTTTCAACCCCTCTATATACACGAAACCGAAGCGCTGAAGATGACGCTTCGGTCTAGTGCAACAAGTTAACCATTAGAGTATATGCATGCCGTGACAGCCAATGACACAGATTTTTAAGATTTTTTCACCTGCCCCAGGATACGAGGCGCTCGAGCAGCGTCGGCAGGCGCACGCGCACGCGGTTCCCTCCCGTCGGCTCCATGACGAGCGCGGCGCATCCGCCGCGCAGCACGAGCGGAACCGGATGCTCCGCGAGCCACCGGCGCGCGAGGGCGCATTTCGCCGGACGCTGAGCGCCGATCCTGAACACCGGCTCCCCGTCCTGCATGTCTATCGAGACCTCCGCGGCAGATGCGCCGCGCACGTCAAACCTGACATATAGGCTTCTCGGTCGTTCGTCGAGGGATGCGAAAAGCTCCGCGGCGTAGCGGCTCAGCTCACGCGTAGTCGGGTTTTCCGGGTCGGCCGCGATGGTTGCGCGCTCCACCTGCCGCCCCTCAGTCGTGCCGCCAGCGGCGGTGCGCCCACAGATACTGCTCGGGATACTTCCTGATCGCCTCGCCGAGCCTGTCGTTCAGAAGCTGCGTCGCCGCAATCTTGTCGTCCGTCTTCGAGAATCGAAGCGGCTTGCCGCCGACGAGCCTGTACCTGAACGGCGCGACGCGCACGAACGAGCCGACTACTATCGGATATCCATAGCGCATTGCGAGCCGCGTCGCGGAGGTGAACGTCTGCGCCCTGCGGCCGAGGAAGGAGAGCATCGGACCCTTCGACGTGTGCTGGTCCATGAGTATCGTCATCGCCGCCTTCGTGTCGACCCACTGGCGAAGAATCTCCGGCGTGAAGCCGTGGTTCTTGTCGATCACGGTGACGGGGCCGCGGAAATGGTGGTTCTTCATCCACTTCGCGACAAGCTTGTTGTTCATCACGCGCGCAATCGCGATCATCGGACGCGCGAAAGAAAGGACGTTCGTGGCCGCCTCCCAGACGCCGTGGTGCGCGCTCACAAGGAGAATCGGAGTCTCCGGCTCGTCGAGAAGCAGCCTCGCCGCCTCCGGATCCGCCTCCGAGACGTCCAGATGGTCCCGCCAGTCGTCCTTCGTCACGACGTTCGGAACGGCAAGCGCCTCGCAGATATGGCCGGCGAGATGGCACCACGCCTTCTTCGCGATGCGCTTCGCCTCCTTCGCGTCGGACGTGACGCCGCACTTCAGTATGTTGTCGACGGATATCCTCCGCCGCTTGAAGAAGAACGGCCAAAGGCACGCGGCAAAGCCGCTGCCGATGTCGTATGCGTGTCTTGCGAAGAATTTCAAGGTGCGGTACCGAATGCTTTGACTGACTGCGCCTACTCGAAGCGGACCGTCGCCGCGCGGCCGTGTCCGTCAAGCCCCTCAACCGCCGCGAACGCCTCGATCGTCGCCTTCGTCTCGGCTAGGTCAGCGCGCGTGAACGCGACGAAGCTGTGGCGGCGGCGGAAATCGTCCGGCGTGAGCCCGTTGAACATGTTCGCCGCGCCGCCCGTCGGGAGGACGTGGCTCGG